>NZ_KV832467.1:0-109162 GCF_001837455.1 Streptococcus sp. HMSC068F04 | reverse complement strand
ACCCACTACAGTTGACAAAGAGCCCAAAAAACAAGACCTAAGTCTCGCTTTTTGTTTATCTTATTTTGTACCGACACTGATACGATTAAGTGCTCGACGGAGAGCAACCTGAGCACGTTGAACTTCATCAATACGGTCAGATTTAGTTGCTTCTTCCAAGTCACGTTCGGCACGTTGCTTGGCACGTTCGGCACGAGAAACGTCAATGTCGCGTTCACGTTCTGCTGAATCGGCAACGATAGTAATAAAATCATCTTTAACTTCGATGATACCACCATTTACGGCAATCCAATCGACGTGACTCTCGTCATCCACACGACGAACCTTGAGTTCATCCACTTCAAGTGGCGCAATCAAGTTAATATGGCCTGGCAAGATACCAATTTGACCATCTTTAGTAACCGCGTGGATAAAGCTGGCATGGTGGTCATATTTAAGACCATCCGGAGTTACCACTTGTACGGTCATTTGTGCCATATATTCACCTCACTAGTAGCCCATAGCTTTAGCTTTAGCTACTACATCCTCAATTGGACCTACGCTACGGAAGGCATCTTCTGGAAGATTGTCATATTTACCTTCAAGGATTTCTTTAAAGCTACGAACAGTTTCAGCAACTGGAACATAAGAACCTGGTTGACCTGTAAACTGTTCAGCAACGTTGAAGTTTTGTGACAAGAAGAATTGGATACGACGAGCACGTCCAACCAATGTTTTTTCTTCGTCTGACAATTCATCCATACCAAGGATAGCGATAATATCTTGCAATTCACGGTAACGTTGAAGCACACGTTGAACTTCAGTCGCAACAGCATAGTGTTCTTCACCAACAATTTCAGGTGAAAGGGCACGTGAGCTTGATGCCAATGGGTCAACGGCTGGGTAAATACCCATTTGTGTCAACTTACGTTCAAGGTTGGTTGTTGAATCCAAGTGAGCAAATGCTGTAGCTGGCGCTGGGTCAGTATAGTCATCGGCTGGAACGTAGATGGCTTGGATTGATGTAACAGAACCTTTTTTAGTTGATGTGATACGTTCTTGCAATTGACCCATTTCAGTAGCAAGTGTAGGTTGGTAACCAACGGCTGATGGCATACGACCAAGAAGGGCAGAAACCTCAGAACCTGCTTGAGTGAAACGGAAGATGTTATCGATGAAGAGAAGCACGTCTTGACCTTCGACATCACGGAAGTATTCCGCAATTGTCAAACCAGTAAGGGCAACACGCATACGTGCTCCAGGTGGTTCATTCATTTGACCGAAGACCATGGCTGTTTTCTCAATAACGCCAGATTCTTTCATTTCCCAGTAAAGGTCATTACCTTCACGTGTACGTTCACCAACACCTGTAAACACGGAAATACCACCGTGCTCTTGGGCAATGTTGTGAATCAACTCTTGAATAAGAACGGTTTTACCAACACCGGCACCACCAAAGAGTCCGACTTTACCACCTTTAAGGTAAGGGGCAAGCAAGTCGATAACTTTAATCCCTGTTTCAAGGATTTCAGTAGATGTTGACAATTCATCGAAAGTTGGTGCTTTTTTGTGAATTGGTTCACGCTCTGCATCGTCTGCAAAAGGTGCTTCCAAGTCAATGGTATCACCAAGAACGTTAAAGACACGTCCAAGGGTATCTTTACCAACAGGAACGCTGATTGGACGTCCAGTGTCCAGAACTTCTAGTCCACGAGTCAATCCATCAGTAGATTCCATGGCAATGGTACGAACCACACCTTCTCCAAGTTCAAGAGCTACTTCGAGCACGATACGTTTAGACTTTTGTTCATCAGTATAAACGACCAATGCATTGTTAATCTCAGGAAGTTTATCACCAGCTGCAAACGCTACGTCTACAACAGGACCAACAACCTGAGCAATTTTGCCTGAGCTCATTGTTTTCTCCTTATGATAGTTTTCTGGATGACAATCATCCTTTTTTCATGTGTGTCTAATTAAGACAAATCTCTAGCTATTCAAGTGCACTTGCACCACCAACAATTTCAGTAATTTCCTGAGTGATGGCAGCTTGACGCGCACGGTTATATTGGATTGTCAAATCGTTAATCACATTCTTAGCATTATCAGTGGCTGTCTGCATTGCAGTCATACCAGCTGCGTGCTCAGCTGTTTTGGCATCTACGATAGCACCGTAGATAAGACTCTCCGCATATTGTGGTAAGAGTTGATCCAAAATAGTGTCACGATCTGGTTCCAATTCAAACTTGGTCAACACATGACCTTCTGATTCATTGGGATCCAAATCAGCGATAGGAAGCATTTGTTCCACACGAACTTCGCTAGACAAACTATTAACATGGTGGTTGTAGCACACATAGAGTTCATCAAAAAGTTCATTTTGATACATTCCTACTGCTTTAGAAATGATTTTTCCGACTTGTTCAAAACTAGGTTGATCTTCAAGGCCACGAAGTTCAAAAGCAACATTCATGTTACGAGCCTTGAAGAAATCTGAACCTGTTCCACCAATAGAAATAATAGCATATTCATCTTCAGAATCATGGTCACGTTTAATCATATCCAACACAGCTTTAAGAATTGTTGAGTTATAACCTCCAACAAGTCCCTTATCTGAAGTAATGACAATGTAACCTGTCTTACGGACTGGGCGTGCATCCAACATTGGATTTGACGAACCATTAATCAATTCTGAATGTAGAAGATCTGTTGTGATCTGTCTAATTTTTGAGGCATAGATTTGGAAATCTTTAGCAGCTTGCTCAGAACGTGTCAATTTTGAGGCAGAAACCATTTGCATGGCTCCTGTAATTTGACTCGTTTTCTTTGTTGAAGCAATTTTTGCTTGGATTTCTCTTAGAGAGCCTGCCATATGCTGTCCTCCCTATTTCTATTTATATTCTGACTGATCTTTGAAAGCTTGGATAGCTTCATTAAGTACAGATTCCTCAGGAAGATCCTTAGTTGTACGAATAGTTTCAAAGATATCCTCATGGTGACTATCAAAGTAGTCATAGAGTGCATCTTCAAAATCCAAGATTTGATCAACCGGAACACTATCCAAGAAACCATGTGTCAAAGCGTAAAGGATAACAACTTGTTTCTCAACTGGAAGTGGTTTATGAAGCGGTTGTTTCAAAACTTCGATTGTACGACGACCACGGTTCAATTTCGCTTGAGTCGCAGCATCCAAATCTGAACCAAATTGCGTAAAGGCTTCAAGTTCACGATATGAAGCCAAGTCAAGACGAAGTGTACCAGCAACCTTCTTCATCGCTTTAATTTGCGCTGATCCACCTACACGTGATACGGAAGAACCCGCATCAATGGCTGGACGAATACCTGAGTTAAACAAGTTTTCTTGCAAGAAGATTTGTCCATCTGTGATTGAGATAACGTTTGTTGCGATATATGCTGAGATATCTCCGGCTTGCGTTTGAATGATTGGCAAGGCAGTAATTGAACCACCACCAAGATCATCTGAAACTTTAGCTGAACGTTCCAAAAGACGTGAGTGGAGATAGAAGACATCCCCTGGGTAGGCTTCACGACCTGGTGGACGACGGAGAAGCAATGAAAGTTCACGGTAGGCCACGGCTTGTTTAGACAAATCATCATAAACAATCAAAACGTGTTTTCCGTTATACATGAACTCTTCAGCCATTGCAACACCAGCATAAGGTGCAATGTAAAGCAATGGTGATGGTTGTGATGCAGAGGCAGTCACAACGATTGTGTAATCAAGAGCACCGTGTTTACGGAGAGTTTCTACTTGTGTACGAACTGTTGATTCTTTTTGACCAATAGCCACATAGATACAGATCATATCTTGACCTTTTTGGTTCAAGATCGCATCAATGGCTACTGAAGTTTTACCAGTTTGGCGGTCTCCGATAACCAATTCACGTTGACCACGTCCGATTGGAACCAAGGCATCAATGGCCTTAAGACCAGTTTGCAATGGCTCAGAAACTGATTTACGTTGCATAACACCTGGAGCAGGTGTTTCAACTGGACGGAAACCTGTTGTTTCGATGTCACCAAGACCATCAACTGGTTGCCCAAGTGGGTTTACTACACGACCAATAAGGGCTTCACCAACTGGAACTTCCATAATTTTTCCAGTACGTTTAACAATATCGCCTTCACGAATTGCTACGAAATCCCCCAAGATAATGATACCGACATCATTAGTTTCAAGGTTTTGGGCCATACCATAGGCACCATTTTCAAATTCGAGCAACTCACCACTCATAGCATTATCAAGACCACGAGCACGTGCGATACCGTCACCGATATAGGTAACGACACCAGTTTCAGTGACGTCAAAGTTTGGCTGGAAGTTTTCAATTTGCTTTTTAATTAAAGCGCTAATTTCTTGTGCGTTAATTGCCAAAAGTCACACCACTTTCTATTTCAAATTCGTTTTAAAGGTTTGCAATTGACTGCGAATTGACGTGTCAACAACCTTATTTTTTGCTTTGATGACGAATCCTCCGATGAGGTCCTCATCAATTTTTTCTACTAAACGACGTGTCTTAATCTCAAATTTTTGTGAAACAATCGCCAAAAGTCGAGCTTTTTGTTCTTCAGACAAGGGACTTGCTGATGTCACTGTAACATCGTAAGTATTGTCTTCTTGATCAAAGAGCTCAAGGACCAATTTCAACACATCATAGAGAATGTTGGCACGGTCATTGAGTAAGATTACCTCAAGAAAATTGTTCATATACACTGAACAAGACTCTTGAAACAAGCTCAAACTTTCTTTTTTAGCTTCACTTGTCACATTTTCCTGCGACAAGAAGGTTTTTAGATTTGTTTCAGCAAAAACTGTTAGGATTTGCCTTACTTCTTCTTGGATTGTTGACACGGCGTCTTGTTCAAAAGCGACTTCTACCAGGCTTCTGGCATACTGCTCAACAAGAGCTTGTGTTTTCTTATCCATTAAGCATCTCCTAATTGATCAAGATAGCTATCAATCAAGTCAGATTGCGCTTTAGCATCAAGGTTTTGTTTCATAACTTTTTCCGCCAAGAGGACAGTCAAGTCTGCAACTTCACCTTTAACTCCAGCAAGTGCTTCCACACGGCTTTGGGCGATGTCTTGATTTGCTTTTTCTTTCAAGCGTTTAGCTTCATCATGTGCTTCTGCAATGATTTTTGATTCTTGAGTTTTACCAGTTTCCTTGGCCCCATCAATAATTTGAGCCGCTTCAGTGCGAGCACCTGCTAACTCATCTTGACGTTTTTGTGCCAAGCTTTCTGCTTCTTGACGAGCATTTTCAGCACTATCAATATCTGTGGCAATTTTCTTTTCACGAGCAGCAAAGATTCCTGTAATTTGATCCCATGCGAATTTACGGATGAGGTAATACAAGAGAAAAACTGAGCCGAGTGTGATAATGATATTACCAAGTGTCGTACTATTAATCAGTAATGACATTTCATTTCTCCCTTTCTTAATTATTCTTCGTTGACTTTATCACCAATATAGTTTGAACTTAAGATAATAAAGACATAGGCTTGGATGAAGCCGATAAAGGCTGAAAAGGCAACCCAGACAAGGTTCAAAGCAAAGGATACAGGTGCTGCAAAGACAGACCATGTCACCAATTTAAGAATCAAGCCAGTAAGTACCTCACCAGAATAAATGTTACCAAACAAACGCAAGGCCAATGAAGCAAGGTTGGTTAATTGTTCCAAAATGTTCATTGGGAGCATAGCTGGGTATGGTGAAAGGTAGCCTTTTAGATAGCCTTTAAACCCTTTTTTACGGATCCCCTCAATATGACTAATGAGGGTAATAATCAAAGAAAGAGTGATAGTAACACCGAAGTTCGATGTTGGAGAAGTCCAAAAATTGTAATGCTCACTTTTTACAGATACAAGCAAACCTAAGTTGTTCGCTGTAAAAACAAAGGTGAAAATTACAAACAAGAGCAAACTATAATTCTTCGTGAATTTCCCAAGATTTTGAGAAATGGTACTGTTCACAAACTCATAGATGAACTCAAGCACATTTTGTTTTCCCTTTGGTTTAATGGTCATCTTACGACTTGACCAGAAAACCACTCCAAAAACGATAATTACTGTCAAGAGAGACATGGCAAGGACAGTCAAGTCAAAATCAATCCCAAATAATGAGACGGTTGGATTACTTGTAGTTTCCACTGCTCATCCCTCCTTCATCTTTTTATTTGTCTATTAGACAATGTAGCTAAGGGCAAACAATACGAAGAAGGTACCTTCGATAAAGGCAACACCAGTAAACATCAATGTTTGAAGTTTGCTAAACATCTCAGGTTGGCGAGCTGCAGCTTTAGCGACATTGGCAACGAGGATACCCTCACCAATAGATACACCCATAACGGCCAAACCGAGGCCTAAGATAGTTAAATTCATAGTAGAATTCTCCTTTTAATTTTTTTTTACCCTGTTATTTTAGTCCTATTTTCCACGAAAGTCAACGAATTGACGGTTTTTTAGACGTTTTCACTGACTTTGCCTAACGTTTTCACTATTTTTGCGTAAGCGTTTACTTTTAATGAACAGGCTGATCTGCTAATTCCAAAAAAAACAAGCCTAACTATGGCAGGTTAGACTTGTTTGGGAAATTTATGAAAAAAAGAAAGTTTCACTGTCTGACTCAGCGTCAGAGGTGTGAGTTCTACCGAACCATGTTCAGCAATACTTATTAGGATGATTATAGTATAGCTTGGGTTGCTTAAAGAAAGCTGAAGGAAAGCTGATTATTTTTTTCAAATTGCTCCATTATTTCTTTTAAAAGTCCTGCTAACTCCAAACGTAGGAGACACTACTCCGACACTTTTTAATATTGGTATCGATCTATATCAAATGATTAACTTATCAATAATCACCATTGATGTTGCTTCTTTCCTTGAATAAAATAAACACTAATATTATCAGATGTTAGACGACTTACCCAGCCTTGATTTTTTATAGCCTAGGAACAACAATACCAACCCTTGGAGACTTTGTATTTTTCATAAAATGACGTGTATAAAACGGTAACTCGTCAGATTTAACAACTTCTGTTGTTCAAAAAGCTTCTGCTATCTTCCTTTCGTTGTCAACGATAGAATCTGGAAGCTCACTGTACCTAGATTTATATAATGTGAGATTCCTAGACTTTATCATTCTGTGATTATAGTCAATTTGAAATATAGATAGTTTGAAGCATCTGAACTTATTTTTGTTATAATATCTTATATAACTATTTACTTGTAATCGAAAGGAAATAAAATGAGTTTTACAATTTTGAAAGAGGAAGAGTTTACATCTTTCATAGAAAAATGTAAAGAACATTCGTTCATGCAAACAGTATCAATGTCTAATCTCCTAAGAAAAAGAGGATTCGAGACTAAGTTTTTAGGTTGGAAAAGTAATAATGAAATTACTGTTGCTGCTATTGCTTTCATGAAGCATTTGACTGGAGGAGTCAGAATAGAAATTAATAGTGGTCCATCGTATACAGATGAATCCGACTTAAAGAGTTTTTATCATGAATTACAACTTTTTGCTAAGAAACAGGGAGCTCTAGAACTGGTTGTAAAGCCAGACGACACTTATCAGACATTTGAAATTGATGGAAAGCCTACTGAACCTGAGAAAACAGAATTAATTTCTACACTAACAGATCTTGGCTACAAATTTGATGGTTTACAGATAGGCTATCCTGAAGGGGAACCAACCTGGCATTATTTGAAAAATCTTGAGGGCTTTGATGAAACATCCTTATTAAAATCATTTAACAAAAATAGCGTCAGAAACATCAAAACTGCTCTCGACTATAATGTTATTGTTCGCAAAATAAATAAAGGCGAAATCACAGAATTCAAAAAGATTATAGAAGAAACCGGAAAAAGGCAAGGGTTTGAAGATAAAAGTTTAGATTATTATACAGATCTATATGATGCATTTGGTGATAACGCTGATTTCTTGGTAGCAGAGTTAGATTTTGAAAAAAGCTTAGATCACATAAATAGTAAACTTACCTCACTGAACCCTAAGAGCAAACAGTATGAGCAACAAGCTCAAAAATTGAATAAACAAAAACAGATCATTTCAGAGCTCAAACAAAAAATTAATACAGAGAAGATACTTCTTGCTTGTGCTTTAATACTATATACACAAGATCAGGCCACCTATCTATTTGGAGGTTCCTATACAGAATTTCAAAAATTCTCTGCTGCTTTCTTAATTCAGTATCATGCCATGAAATGCACTTTGAAGAGAAATATTATGAGTTATAATTTCCTTGGAATTACAGGCGTGTTTGACGGCTCTGATGGAGTTCTACGATTTAAACAAAACTTTAACGGTTATATTGTTCGTAAGATGGGAACCTTCCGTTATTACCCACAACCTTTAAAATACAAACTTATCCAAGGACTTAAAAAGCTTCTTAAACGTTCTTAGTTTAAAGAATACTGTTTGCTATTCTCTCCTTGAAAATAAACACAAAATTCTAATACAACAAAAAGTCATCATATGATGACTTTTTGTTGTATTAGAATCGACGTGAGACTATTCTCAATAGTCATAATCACCCGTCTAACAGTTAATTTGCTTAAACGCTAAAAAACCAAATACCGGCCAGTGCCCAAGCATTTTCTTCAAATCTTAGTGCACTTGACTCGTCACAAACTCTCAAAGAAGAATTCGCAGTACTTAGTATTATCAGTAAAGCTTTCAATACACTCTCGCATAATAGGTGATTTATTTGTCTCATACCTTCGAAGCGAGACAAGCTTAAACTCACATAAAAAAAATCCAACCCTAAGGCTGGACGCTATCACAGATGCCACCACCGAGAATTGAACTCGGAACGGAGCATTACCATTGCTCTATTATACCATTTAACTATAGCGGCAACTGTTTTAATCTTACCATACTTCTATTTACTGTGGCAAGATTTTTTGCTTATTTTTTATAAATTTAAGTCTTGGTAAGGCGTACGGTAACCAACCTGTAAAACCTTACCATCTTTAATCAAGATAGGACGTTTAATCAACATACCATCTGAAGCCAAAAGTTCAACAGCTTCATCAAGGGATAGGGTTGGCAACTTATCCTTTAGACCTAGAGAGCGGTAGGATTGACCACTCGTATTAAAGAATTTCTTAAGTTCTAAATCTGACCCTTCCAAAAGCTCTTTTAAAAATTGAGCCGAAGGTGGATTTTCCTTAATATTAATAGATTCAACATCTAAACCTAATTGATCGAGTTCTGCCTTTGCCTTACGACAAGTGCTACATTTGGGATATTCATAAAAAATGTACATAATTTTCTCCTTTTTTCTAGCATAAGATATCTATCTAAGGATTGTCAAACCTAATGCCTTCTAAATGAAGTAAGAAACGCTTGGCGTCTTCTCCTGCAGCATATTTTCCTATATGACCACTACTAGGAAGAACCCGATGGCAAGGGACCAGAATCAACCAAGGATTCTTACCAACAGCAGTTCCTACGGCCTGCGCCGATTGACATAAAATCACTTTACCAATCTGACTATAAGTTCTGCTCTCCCCCACAGGAATGTCCCGTAAAGCTGACCAAACCTTTAGCTGAAAGGTTGTCCCTCTATCAGCTAGAGGGAGGGTATCTGGACTTGGATGATCACCTTTAAAATAAGCCTCTAACCAATTCTTGGTCATTTTCAAGATAGGATTTGAGGTGTCTACTAGCTCCTCTTCCCTGATTCCTGACTGAAAATGTTTTTGCCCCTCCAACCAAACACCATAAAGCGCTTGGTCACTTGCCACCAAGCACAAGCGTCCAATAGGAGATAAATAATACTGACGATAAAGCATGTCTTTATTATAACAAAAAAGACAGGAATCTCTTGTTCCTGTCAATTAACTCTTATTATTTACCTTTAATCAAACGCACACGAACGATATTGTCACTAGCTTCAAACTTGGCAACCAATTCATCAATCTTAGATTTGTCTGTTTCATCAAGGTCAAGAAGTGTATAGGCATAGTCGCCCTTAGAACGGTTGATGATATTATCGATATTGATATTAAAATCAGAAACCGCAGTAGAGATACGAGCCACAATATTAGGCACGTTTTTATTAATCAAGGTGATGCGGTATGGGGCACTCAAGGCCTGTTGCACACGTGGGAAGTTAACAGAGTTAACAATTTCACCTGTTTCCATGAAACGACGGATGGTTTGACCTGCCATAATCGCACAGTTAAGTTCTGCTTCACCTGTTGATCCACCAACGTGTGGGAAGACAGTCACATTAGGTTTGTTAAGGAGATCTTCTGTACCAAAGTCGGTGATATAGCGTTTAACCACACCTGTTTCCAAAGCATCAAAGAGGGCATCATTATCTACCAACTCTGCACGGGCAAAGTTAATGATAGTTGTCCCTTTTTGCATAAGGTTAAAGGCATCCGCATTGAAAGTTCCCTGTGTATCTGGTGTCAATGGAACGTGAACAGTGATATAATCACAGTTTTCAAAAATCTCTTTAAGATCAGAAACACGTCTTACATGGTGAGAAATATTCCAGGCAGCTTCAATAGAAACATATGGGTCGTAACCATAGACCTTCATTCCCAAACGGTAAGCATCATTGGCAATACGTGCACCAATGGCACCGAGCCCGATAACACCCAATGTCTTACCAGTAATCTCGCTACCTGCAAACTGTTTCTTACCTGCTTCAATTTGTTTAGGAACATCATCACCACTAAGTGTGTTAACCCAAGCATTGGCCGCAATATAGTCACGTGCTGAGAGTAAGATAGAGGCCAAAACAGCTTCCTTAACAGCGTTAGCATTGGCACCCGGAGTATTGAAGACAACAATCCCTTTTTCAGTTGCTTCGTCAACTGGGATATTGTTAGTACCTGCACCAGCACGCGCAATAGCTTTCAAGTTGTCAGGAAAAACAGTGTCATGGAGATTTTGACTACGAATGATATAGGCATCCGGATTTTCCGCTAAATCACCATCAATTTGGAAATGATTTCCAAGTTCTTTCAAACCAATCTGGTTAATATTGTTATACGTTTTTACACTAAATACCATAATTTTATTCCTCTTAAATCAATGTATCCCGTGGTGAGCTGCTTCATCAAGTTCTTGATAAAAGGCTTTCTCTCGCTTAGTTTTGATTTTCTGATAAGCAAGACGTTCACCATCAATAGGAACCTTGCCACAATAGACATAGCCAAGTTTCTCCAAAATATGCTGCATGACAGTATTCTTTTCATGCGTATCGCAACGAAAATCATGAGCATCAGTTCCCTCAATAAGACCTTGAATGAAGGTTTGAGCAATGCCCTGACCCGTAAATTCACTTAAAACGGCGATTCTATGAAAAGTAATGTAGCGCTTATTGTGATGTTTCCAGTCCCCGTCATAGATTTTGTCGTAAGCAGGGTCTCCATCAACAATCACCGCAGCATAAGAAACGATTTGACCATCAACAATTCCTACATAGGCCTGCCCATTAAGGACATCGTCAAAGATAGTTTCTTCAGTAGGGTAACCATCAGCTCCTTGCCATTGGGTACTCCCTGCTTCTGCTAAAGCAGTTCTAGCACTCTCAATCACAGTCATGATAGCCCCAATTTCATTTGGGAAGGCTTGTCTAATTTCCATCTCTTTACCTAATTATTTATTTTCGGCTTCAAATTTCTTCATAAAGTCAATCAAGTCAAGTACACCCTGACGTGGGAATGCATTATAAACACTAGCACGCATACCACCTACTGAACGGTGTCCTTTGATATTCTTGAAACCAAGAGCATCTGCTTCTGCTACAAATTTAGCATCCAACTCTTTACTTGGTGTTACAAATGGGATATTGCAGACAGAACGATCCTTGGCATCTTTGACAGGATTTGTGTAGAAATCAGATGACTCAATGTAATCGTAGAGAAGTCCTGATTTCTCACATTGAATTTCAGCCATCTTGTCCACGCCACCAATTTCATTTTTAACCCAGTCAAAGACGAGTTTTGAAATATAGATGTTGAAACATGGTGGTGTATTGTAAAGTGATCCTGCTTCAGCTTGAATACGGTAATCCAACATGGCAGACAATTGTGGTTGGTCGTTAAGGAAGTCTTCACGAACGATAACCACTGTCACCCCAGCAGGTCCAATATTTTTCTGAGCACCAGCATAGATAAGGGCAAAGTCCTCAACATTGTAACGAGCAGCCAAAATATTTGAAGACATATCAGCTACAATTGGCACACCATTAGTATCAGGCAAATCGTAGATAGATGTTCCTTCAATGGTATTGTTCGTTGTCAAGTGAACATAAGCAGCTTCTGGATCAATTGTTGCTGGGTCAAAACTTGGGATATGATCGTAAACAGTTTCTTCTGAAGAAGCCAAAAGAATTGGTTCAAACGGAATAGTTTTTGAAAGTTTAACAGCTTCTGTGTAAGCTTTTTTACCCCATGAACCACCTACAAGGTAGTAAGCTTTCTTACCTTGAGCGAGGTTAAGTGGGACCATTGTAAATTGTGTTGAAGCGCCACCTTGCAAGAAAATAACCTTATAGTTATCAGGAATGGCCATAAGCTCACGAAGTGTCGCTTCCGCATCTTTAACGATTTTGTCAAATTCTGGAGAACGGTGGGACATTTCTAGCACGGACATACCGGAATCTTGATAGTTAAGCAATTCAGCTTGGGCTTTTTCAAGCACTGGTTTTGGTAATGTAGCAGGTCCTGCTGAGAAATTATAAATTGTCATAAAGACACCTCCAAAATTTTAATAGTCCTATTATAGCGAATTTTCTGAATATTGTAAAGTGTTAACAGTAAAAAACGAACGGGATTAACCGCTCGCCTCGAAAAAGTTAGGTATTTTATGTATATTCTTATCAGTAATTGATTTTAGTATCCGTTTATTTTTGCTTAAGAAAATAGGCTGACCCAATTAGATTAGCTCCATTATGATGATGACAAGCAACAATCTCGGGACGTTTAATAATTTTACCGATAAAGTCAATCTCATGGTGAACCTTATCAAACTGGCGGTTGACCTCCTTGATAAGAATCGGCTGGGCTGAAATGCCACCTCCAATAACAAAGGTTTCCATATCAAAGATGGTTTGAAGATTCAAAATGGTAATGGCTAGGTTACGGCAATAGCTTTCAAAAAGCGAATAGACTGTCTCATCTCCTGCATTTATGTCCTTAAATGCGGCTAAACCATCCTTTAAATCTGAGTTACCTAGCACTTCATTTACCTTGGTAATTAAACCGACAGCCGACAAAGTCATGCCTCGCATCAATGAAGGATCAACTTTTTCCATTTGAACTGGTAACAGAAAGGTCAACTCACCCGCTTGAAAGTGGCTTCCTTGAAAAAGTTTACCATTAATAATGAATCCACCACCTAGACCTGAACCCAAAACAAGGGCTGCACCATTGGTCACTCCTTGCAAATGACCTGTGGCTAGCTCTGCCAAGGCTGCTGCTTTACCATCATTAAGGGCCATTACAGGTAGATGGTACTTGGCTTCGAGGACCTCTTTAATACGAAAGCCGTGAAAGAACCTCAATAAGCCACCATGATAAATGACACCTTCCTCAGTATCAACTGTCCCTGGAACACTAATTGCTAAACCTGATAAGTCTACTTCAACTGAAGTAACTATCTGATCAATCACGTCAATAGCTTGTTCCAAGGTTTGTGGGGATGACTGCGTCGGCAGACTCTTTTCAATGGCAAACTGCTCTGAAACAAGTGCTGACTTCACCTGTGTTCCCCCAAAATCAATCGCTAAAATCGTCATAAGCATCCTCCACAAATTGTTTTTCGTCATTATAACACAAAAGAGCTAAAACTAGAAAAAACGGTTCCAAAATGCTATCATAAACTTACAGAATTAGATAAAAGGAGTATCTCACATGACTAAATTTCTACACACTTGTGTCCGTGTCAAGGACCTAGAAGCCTCACTTAAATTTTATAAAGAAGCTCTTGGTTTCAAAGAAGCTCGTCGCAATGATTTTCCAGAATATAAATTCACCCTTGTCTACTTGCAACTCGAAGATGATCCTGATTACGAGTTGGAATTAACCTACAACTACGACCATGAAGCTTATGATCTCGGGGATGGATATGGTCATATCGCCATTGGTGTTGATGACCTAGAAGCTACACACCAAGCTCACAAAGAGGCTGGCTATACTGTCACAGACCTCTCAGGTCTTCCTGGTAAACCAAAAATGTACTACTTTATCACTGATCCAGATGGCTATAAGATTGAAGTTATTCGTTTGACGCAATTCCTAGAAAAATAAATCAAAAAAAGTCAGATCGTATAGATCTGGCTTCCTTTTGTGCTTAATTTTTATTATCTGTCTTTAAGGCTGACAAAATTTGGGTACGAATATCATCCACACCGTTTGGATTATTTGGTAGGAATAAGGTTTGATTGCCTTTAGCCGCAAAAGTATTAAGCGTATCTAAGTATTGGTTAGTCAAGAGAATAGACATAATCTGCTCTTCAGACATACCCACATTGGCCTCTTTAAGTTCTGCGATTGATTCAGCCAATCCATCAACGATAGCCTTACGTTGTTGGGCAATACCAACCCCGTGAAGGCGATCTTTTTCAGCTTCGGCTTCAGCTGCTGTGACAATCTTAATCTTATCAGCTTCTGCCAATTCTTGAGCTGCTACACGCTTACGTTGGGCAGCATTGATTTCATTCATAGACTGTTTAACTTCAGCATCTGGTTCAACTTTGGTAATCAAAGTCTTAACAATGATATAACCATAAGTTGTCATTTCTTCAGCCACTTGGTGTTGAACCTCAAGGGCAATTTCATCTTTCTTCTCAAAGAGCTCATCAAGTGTCAATTTAGGAACTGATGAACGGAGAGCATCCTCAATGTATGATTTAATTTGAGCCTCTGGACGCATGAGTTTATAGTATGCATCTGTAACATTTTGCTCATTAACACGATATTGAGTGGCCACATTCATCATGACAAAAACATTGTCCTTTGTCTTAGTCTCAACCACAATCTCACTTTGAAGCAAACGTAGTTGAATACGAGCGGCAATTTTATCGATACCAAATGGTAAACGCATATGAATCCCACTCGTTGCAATTTTTTGATAACGTCCAAAACGTTCAACGATAGCCACTGACTGTTGACGTACAACGTAAAGCATACTGATGAGAATTCCCAAAATAATCAGGAAGGAAAACAGTAAAAAGAGAAGTGCTGCTTGCATGTTAAGTCCTCCAAAATAAACATTAAAAATTTCTTTGTTTTATTATAGCACAGTAATACAATTTTTCAAGAAAAATAGCATGGCTCGTTCGAAATAGTGTAAAAGAGACACTTTCTTTATCACTGATGTGTCAGCACTCCTGAAAACTTGAAAATTCCTGCTAATCGAGAGAGTTGTACGCAACAGGCGAGACTTTTCGAAATAAGAAAAAGGCTGAAACGATTGCGTTTCAGCCTCTTAGTATTTTCGAAAATAAAATCGTTTGAAGAATCATTCTAGATGGCATCTAAAACTCAAATCTCAAATGACTTATTTACGATACATCTTAACTTGAAGGTAAATATCGTTATAGATTCCGAGCCATTTTTGTCCTAAGTTGTTATAAACTTCAAGGTTTTTAATGGTTGATTCTGAGGGATAAAAGGCTTTATCATCGGTGATACTCTTTGGAAGCAAGGCTTTAGCTGCTTGGTTAGGTGTGGCATAACCGATATATTCAGCATTTTGCGCTGCATTTTCCGGTTTAAGCATGAAGTTGATAAAGGCATAAGCCTCTTTTTCATGCTTTACAGTCTTAGGAATCACCAGATTATCAAACCAAAGGTTTGAGCCTTCAGATGGGACAACATAACGTAGGTCCTCATTTTTATCAAGCATCTCACTAGCTTCCCCTGAGAAAGTCACTCCGATAGCTGCGTCACCTTGAACCATGTAGCCCTTCATCTCATCACCAACAATAGCCTTGATATTTGGTGTTAGACTATTAAGTTTAGTTTCAGCCAAACGTAATTCAGTCATGTTCTTCGTATTCAAGCTATATCCCAGGCTATTGAGTGAGAAACCAAGGACTTCACGCGCACCATCAACTAGCATAATCTGGTTTTTGTAATCTGGTGACCAAAGATCATCCCAGTGCTGTGGTGCTTTTTTCACCAATTTTGTATTATAAACAATACCGACAGTTCCCCAGAAATAAGGGATGGAATAGTCATTGTGAGGGTCAAAACTAAGCCCTTTAAAGCTTGAACCAATCTGGTCAAAACCTTTGATTTTAGATTTATCCAACTTCACCAAAAGGTCTTCCTTAACCATTTTATCAATGGTATAGTCTGACGGCACAGCGATATCGTAGGTTGTTCCGCCCTGCTTAATCTTGGTATACATGGCTTCATTGGAATCAAAGGTTTCGTACTGGACCTTGATGCCCGTTTCTTTTGTAAACTTGGTCAGAAGGTCTGGGTCAATATAATCACCCCAGTTATAGATAACTAATTTGTCTGACACATTTCCAGTACGACTCTGCATGTAGGCAGAGATGCCCCAAAGGAAGAAGATAATGGCTAAGATACCTGCCAGAAATTGATAGAGTCTACGCATCCTGCTCCTCCTTCTCCTTGGTAATCGCATAATAACCTATCACTAAAAGAATAGAGAATAGGAAAACAACGGTTGACAAGGCATTGATTTCCAGAGAAATCCCCTTACGTGCACGTGAGTAAATTTCCACAGCAAGTGTTGAAAAACCATTCCCCGTTACAAAGAAGGTTACTGCAAAGTCATCCAACGAATAGGTAAAGGCCATGAAATAACCAGCAATAATACCAGGTGTCAAGTATGGCAACATAACCTCACGTAACATCTGCCATTGAGTTGCACCTAGGTCATAAGCGGCATTCACCATATCTCGATTCATTTCCTTGAGACGTGGCAACACCATGAGAACCACGATTGGGATTGAAAAGGCAATGTGACTCAATAAGACAGAAACAAAGCCTAGTTGGAAACCAATCAAGGTGAAGAGAATCAAGAAACTAGCACCAATCATGACGTCCGGTGCAACCATGAGCACGTTATTTAGGGATAAAATCCCAGTCTGTTGCTTCTGTTTACTCTCATAGATAAAGATAGACCCAAAGGTACCAATAATCGTTGCCAGAAGAGCGCTAAGGAAAGCTAAAAAGAAGGTTTGAGCCAGAATTAACATAAGACGGCTATCTGAAAACATGCTCTGGTAGTTATCCAGAGTAAAACCTGTGAAACTATTCATATCGCCACCACTATTGAAAGAATAGGCGATTAAATAAAAGATTGGCAGGTAAAGGATAACAAAGACAAGAGCTAAATAGAGATTTGCAAATTTTTTCATTGACGTCTCTCCTTTGTTAACCACATTGTCGCAATCATAGCAACAATAAGAACAACACCAATGGTTGCCCCCATTCCCCAGTTTTGTGTCGTGAGGAAGTGCTGTTCGATAGCTGTCCCTAGGGTGATAACTCGGTTACCACCAATCAAGCGTGTCAGCATAAAGAGGCTGAGACTAGGAATGAAGACCGACTGGACACCAGAGCGTACCCCATTAAGCGATAAGGGAAAAATAACCTTGGTAAAGGTCTGCCAATCATTGGCTCCCAAATCTTTACTTGCATTCACAATATTTTCATCCAAATCATCCAGTGCATTGAAAATCGGTAAAATCATGAAGGGAATTTCAATGTAGCTAGCCACGAAAATAAAGGAGAAGTCCGTAAAGAGTATTTGCATGGGTGCAATCCCAAAGAAACCAAGAAAGGCATTGATACCACCTTGTTGGCCAAAAATCCCCATAAAAGCATAGGCTTTCAGAAGGAGATTGACCCAGGTTGGCAAAATGACCAACATCAACCAAAGTTGTTTATGCTTCAATCTGGTTAAGAGATATGCCGTCGGATAAGAAATGAGGAGGGTTACTAGAGTAATGATGGCTGCATAAAGAACCGAGTTAAAACTCATCCTTAAGTAAGTCCAACTGGAAAAGAAGGTGCCATAATTATCCAATGTAAAGTTGCCACTGATATCAAAGAAAGACTGATAGAGTAGCATGAGCACTGGAGCAACCACGAAGAGTAGGAGCCAAAGCAGGTAAGGTACCGAGAAGAGGCTAGCTGTTTTCTTCATAGCGCTCCTCCTCAATGGCATTAATCAAGCCATCTTCATGCTCTTCCACTTCCACATATTCTTCAATACGTGCATCAAATTCTTCTTCTGTCTCATTAAGACGCATGATATGAATATCCTCAGGCGTAAAATCAAGACCGATAATCTCACCCTCAATCGCCTTACGGGTTGAGTGAATCATCCATTCATTGCCAAGATTGTCATAGGCAATGATTTCATAGTGGACCCCACGGAAGAGCTGAGTTTCCACACGAACTTGCAGTTTACCTTCCTCAGGAAGTGTAATCTGTAAATCTTCAGGACGAATAACCACTTCGACAGGTTCGTTAGGACGCATTCCTCCATCAACAGATTCAAAACGTTTCCCATTGAACTCAACCAAATAGTCCTCAATCATAACGCCTGGCAGGATGTTAGATTCTCCAATAAAGGTTGCAACGAAGTGATTGATAGGTTCGTCATAGATATCAACCGGAGTTCCTGATTGAACAATTTCACCATCGTTCATAACAAAAATCCAATCCGACATGGCCAAGGCTTCTTCTTGGTCGTGGGTAACAAAGACAAAGGTAATCCCTAGACGTTGCTGTAATTCGCGCAACTCGTATTGCATTTCAGTACGTAGTTTCAAATCCAGTGCTGACAAGGGCTCATCCAAAAGGACCACACGTGGTTGGTTAATAATCGCACGGGCAATGGCCACACGTTGACGTTGACCACCTGATAATTTTTGAATTGAGCGCTTTTGATAACCATTTAGTTGAACCATCTTTAAGGCTTCTTCTACACGCTCTTCGATTTCCTTTTTTGGCACCTTTTTCAATTTAAGGGCAAAAGCCACATTGTCAAAGACATTCATATGTGGAAAGAGGGCGTAAGATTGAAAAACGGTGTGGACATCCCTTTTATTAATAGGAATATCATTGATACGCTTTCCATCCAAAAGGACGTCACCACTGGTCGCATCTAAGAGACCTGCAATGATGTTCAAAATCGTTGATTTACCAGAACCAGAAGCCCCGAGTAGGGTATAGAACTTACCTTCTTCTAGTTCAAAGTTGATGTCTTTTAAAACTTGTGTGCCACTATCTTCAAACACTTTTGAGACGTTTCGAAAGGCAATAATCGGATTAGTCAATTGTCATAAATCCTCCATGGATAGCAAATATAGGGATAGGGTTTTATTAGTTTAATTTGTCGCCAATGATACGTACTTCAGGCTCAAGTGTTACACCTGAATTTTCCTTAACCTTAGCGATGACATCTGCAATAAGGTCTTCATAGTCTTTAGCTGTTCCGTGATCAACATTGACCATGAATCCAGCATGCTTAGTTGACACCTCAACACCACCGATACGATGTCCCTTGAGATTAGCTTCCACAATAAGCTGACCTGCAAAATGACCTGGTGGGCGTTTAAAGACCGAACCACATGAAGGGTATTCAAGAGGTTGTTTAAGCTCTCGCAAATGATTAAGACGATTCATCTCATTCTTGATTTGCTCGTAATCTCCTGGTTTGAGGTTAAATTTAGCTGAGATAACCACTTCACCTGTTTCTTGGAGCACTGAACGACGATAACCAAAACGCATATCTCTTGCGTCAATCGTACGAATATCACCGTCTTTTGTAAGAACCTGAGCAGAAACCAAGACATGGGCAATCTCGCCACCATAGGCACCAGCATTCATAAAGACAGCACCACCAATACTACCTGGAATCCCCGCAGCAAATTCAAAACCGGTCAAACTTTGGAAACGAGCCACCTTGGTTGTCGCAATCAAGTTAGCTCCCGCTTCAGCTTCAATTTGATAACCATTAACTGCGATACCATTGAGCCTGTCAAACATAATCACAAAACCTCTGATACCACCGTCACGGACAATCAAATTACTGGCATTACCAAGCACCATCCAAGGAATGTCATGCTTATTAGCAAATTTGACAATACGAGAGAGTTCATAGCGGTTACGTGGAAAGGCCAAATAATCTGCTGGACCACCAACCTTGGTATATGTATAACGTTTTAAGGGTTCGTCGAAACGAATATCAATCCCCACTAAATCTTCTTTAAGTTCATCTAACATGTTATTTTCCATACTTTTTCTATACATTGATTTCTTTGTAGGTATCGTGATAGACTCCCCCATGTTACTATCACTACCTAAAAATGAGTTAGTATTTTTCCCTAAAAATTAGAAGAAAAATACAGCAAAAAGCCAAGTTTAATTATAGCAAAAATTCCCCATCTTGACGACAAGGAATTTCACGCAAAGCTAGTCCATAAGCTCCAATTTACGGACATCACTAGTGTTTAAGTGACTCAAATAATTTTTGTAGGCTTGCCCAGTTTTAGGGTCAACCAAATCATCTGCTATTTCTACTAAGGGCACCAAAACAAAAGCTCTCTGGCTCATATAAGGGTGGGGCACTTTAAGGTGCTCAGTCTCCCATATTTCCTGCCCATATAGAAGAATATCTATATCTACCGTCCGAGGCCCCCAATGCTCATGACGAACGCGATCAAGATCTTTTTCAATTTGCTGACATGACCTTAGTAAGGTCTCTGCTGGCAACTTCGTCTCTAAAGCCAAGGCAAGATTCAAAAAATCAGCCTGATTTGTCAGTCCCCAAGCAGCCGTTTCATAATAAGAGGATACCGCTTTAACCTCCGTCTCAGGTAGGTCATTCAAGGCCTTCACAGCTTTTTGAAGATAGCCCTGACGGTCTCCCATATTAGATCCCAAACTCAAATAAACTCTTGTCATCGGCTACGCTCCAATTCGATACCAACACTCTTATAATGCCCATTAATTGGGGGATTTTCCTTGGTAATTCGAACTTTAATAGATTGAATTGGTGGAAACTGTGCAAATAGATCCTCGCAAATTGCACCAGCTAAACGCTCAATCAAAATGTACTTTTTATCTTCCACTTGTTTTTGCACAGCTTCAAAAACCAATCCATAGTGAACCGTATCATCTAGATTGTCACTCTGTGAGGCCTTGGTTAGATCAACAGCCAATTCCAAATCTACCACAAAAATTTGTCCCAGGGTCTGTTCCTCAGCAAAAGCCCCGTGATAGCCATAAAAACGGCAACCATTTAAAATAATTTTATCCATAGTTTCTCCTTCACACGACTAGACTCCTCTTTATTCTAGCACAAAACAGTTGAAAAGTTGGTCTCTAATTAGTATGATATTTTAGACAGATCTGAAGTTATTGTGTTTACGCGTATGCAATCGGTTGCATAATTCTTCTGATTTGGTAAAATATAGGCACAGGAGTTAAAAAGATTCCTGATTACAAGCAAGACTATCTCAACTAATTAAGGAAAAAACTATGACAAATCAAACCGCAATGCAATACTTTGAATGGTATCTTCCAAGTGACGGTCAACACTGGAACAATTTGGCTGATGATGCCCAACATTTAGCAGACCTGGGCATCAGCCACGTTTGGATGCCACCTGCTTTTAAGGCCACCAACAAAGATGATGTTGGTTACGGAGTCTATGACCTCTTTGACCTTGGAGAATTCGACCAAAAAGGAACAGTCCGCACCAAATACGGCCTCAAAGAAGAGTATCTCAATGCTATCAACCAACTCAAAGAAGTTGGTATTGTACCTATGGCCGACGTTGTGCTTAACCACAAGGCAGCAGCCGATAAACTCGAGACCTTCGAAGTGGTCGAAGTTGACCCAGAGGACCGTACCCAAGAAATCAGCGAACCATTTGAAATCGAAGGTTGGACACACTTCACCTTTGACGGACGTAATAAAGCCTACAACGATTTTGAATGGCACTGGTACCACTTTAACGGAACTGACTTCGATGCCAAACGTAATAAAAGTGGCATCTATCTTATCCAAGGTGACAACAAAGGTTGGGCAGACAACGACTTGGTTGACAATGAGAATGGTAACTTTGACTACCTTATGTATGCTAACCTAGACTATAAACACCCTGAAGTTATTGAAAACATTTACGAATGGGCAGATTGGTTCGTTGAAACAACAGGCGTTCAAGGATTCCGCATGGATGCAGTCAAGCACATTGATTCATTCTTCATGCGTAACTTTATTCGTGATGTCAAAGAAAAACAAGGTCAGGATTTCTATGTCTTTGGTGAATTTTGGAATGGTAACGAAGAGGAAAATAATATCTATCTTGAAAAGATTGAAAAACGTTTTGACCTCGTCGATGTTCCCCTCCACAACAATCTACACAAGGCTAGCTTAGATGGTGCCGATTATGATTTGACGACAATTTTCGATCATTCCTTGGTCAAAAATCATCCTGAACATGCTGTAACCTTCGTAGACAACCACGACACTCAACGCGGACAAGCTCTAGAATCTACTGTTGAAGAATGGTTTAAACCAGCTGCTTATGCTCTCATCCTTCTCCGTGAAGACGGTCTTCCTTGCCTATTTTATGGTGACTACTATGGAATCGAAGGTGAATTTGCTCAAGAAAATTTCCAAGAAACCCTAGATACCTTGCTCTACGCTCGTAAAGACCTAGCTTACGGAGAGCAAACAGACTACTTTGATGATCCAAACTGTATTGGATGGACACGCTCTGGCAACGAAGATGGCGCTCCATTAGCTGTAACAATCTCTAATGATGCTGCTAACAGCAAGTCTATGGAAATTGGTAGTGATTGGGCTGGACAAACCTTCTATGACATTCTTGGAAACTGCTCTGATACTGTAACCATTGACGAAGACGGATGGGGAGACTTCCCAGTTTCTGAAAAATCTGTCAGCGTTTGGACAATTCAAGACTAAGAAAAAAAGCTCAATTGAGCTTTTTTTAGTATCATAGAATTCCTGAAATGGTCTTAACAATATCACGATTGGCGTCAACATTATGTACACGGACAATCTGACAACCCTTGCTAACAGCATAGCCAGATAGAGCAGCCGTTCCCTGATCGCGGTCCTTAGCTTGGGTATTTCCACCTAGTAGGTAGTCCACAACACGCTTACGAGAAATCCCAAAAAGAACAGGATAGCCTAGGGCAACGACCTTGTCCAAACCTTTTAGCAGGTCAATATTGTGTTGGACATTTTTCGCAAAGCCAAAGCCTGGATCAATCCAGATATTGTCCTTGACCACACCTGCTTCCAAGGCGGCCTGAGCACGTTGACTGAGGAATGTACAGACATCTTCTGTGACATCATTGTATACTTCTTCTTTTTGATTATGCATGAGAATAATCGGCACATTCTTTTCAGCTGCTAAAGCTAGCATCTGACCATCATAGAGTCCAGCCCAGACATCATTTAGAATATCTGCACCTGCTTCAAGAGCAGCTCTGGCAGTGGCTGTCTTATAGGTATCAATACTGATGAGCACATCATATTTTGCCTTGATAGCCTGAATAACTGGCACGATACGAGCAATCTCTTCTTCCTCAGTTACAAATTCTGCTCCTGGTCTTGTAGATTCGCCACCTACATCGATAATGGCAGCCCCTTGGGCAATCATACGCTCAACCTGAGCCAAAGCATCTTCTACAGTGTCAAAATCGCCACCATCTGAGAAAGAATCAGGGGTGACATTCAAGATTCCCATAATACAGGCCTTACCTGCAATCTCATGTTTGCCAATAAACATCTTAACTCCTAAAAATCACGCATCAATGAAAGAATTTCCTTGCGTTCTTCACGGTCTTCTTTATAAAGGCCCTTAGCGACAGTTGTGATTGTCTTACTTCCTGGTTTCTTAATGCCTCGCATGGTCATGCACATGTGCTCTGCTTCAACCATGACAAAAACTCCTCGAGGATTCAGAGCTTCTTCAAGTGCTGTAGCAACTTGATCTGTAAGACGTTCTTGCAACTGCGGACGACGAGCAGCTACTTCAACCGCACGCGCTAATTTGGAAAGTCCTGTCACCTTGTCTCCACTTGGCAAATAAGCCACGTGGGCCTTACCATAAAATGGAACCAAATGGTGCTCACACATAGAGTAAAAAGGAATATCCTTGACAAGGACAACTTCGTCATGGACTTCTGAAAAGACAGCTGTAAATTGATCCTTAGGGTCTTCATTTAGACCTGAAAACATTTCAGCATACATCTTAGCCACACGTTTTGGTGTGTCCAAAAGTCCCTCACGCTCAGGATTTTCACCTAGAGCTTCCAATAGTTGATAGACTGCTTGTTCTACTTTTTCTTGATTTGCCATAATTTCCTCTTGCAACGTTATAATACTATCTATTATACCTTATTTTGCTGGATTTTTCTTGCAAAAAATAAGATTTCCTAGCTACCTAATTCTCAAAAAAAGCGAAGACCACCTTTCATATAGAGGTTATCTTCGCTTATATTTTTTAGTCTTTCAAGTGGTAAGAATAGGATGAAACCACAATATTCTCACGCCATTTGAGATAATATTTCAATCGTAAACTCATTTGGTTGTGAAGCATGGTTTGCCATGATTTTTTAGGTACAAACTGAGGAATCATGACTGTCAGAGTCGCATTATCCTTCTCAGCTTGAGTGGCGACCTCGTCCACATACTGAATGGTTGACTGAGTGATTGAGCTGTACGGTGATTGGATATGAACCATCTCAATTTCAGGGAAATATTTTTTAAACTCTTGTTCAGTTTCCTTGTCCTTGTTCTCAGTATCCTTAGTAGATACATGCATGGCGATAACCTTGTCACCAATAGAACGTGCATAGGAAATAGCTCCGATATTAGCCTTGGTAACATTCCCAACGAGGATAAGAACAATATTTCCTTGATAATGGTGTTCTTCTACCGCTCCATCAATACGCAACTGTTGAGCAACACCATTATAGTGTTTTTTAATCTTAAGGAACATCCACATCAAGATTGCAATAATTGGGAAGAATGGCCAGATATCTCCTAAACGGAAAAGGAAGAGAATGAGAACAATAGCATAACAAATGAGGGCGCCCAAGATATTAGCTAAAGAGTGTTTCCAGAATCCCTTACCATATTCACGAATCCAATGGATAACCATCCCCGTTTGAGAAAGAGCAAATGGAATAAATACACCGATGGTATAAAGCGGAATCAAACGTTCCGTATTTCCTCGGAAAATAAACAAAAGGGTAATGGCACCGATTGCAAGTGTCAAGATCCCATTAGAGTATCCCATACGTGCCCCTTTTTCAAGGTACATGTGAGGCATGTATTTATTTTTCGCCATATTAAAGGACAACATCGGAAAGGCTGAAAAACCTGTGTTAGCCGCTACTGCAAGAATCATGGCAGTAGAGAATTGGAAAACGTAAAATAGAATACTACCAATCCATGACTGACCGAGAATTTCTCTAGCCATTTGTGACAAGATGGTTACTCCTGCATGAGGTGTAATACCTGTCCACCAGTTGAGGAAGGTAATTCCCGCAAACATAGCCCCCAAAATGCTAGACATGATAAAGAGGGTTGAAGCTGCATTTTTGGCCTTAGGTTTCTTAAAGAAAGGCACCGCATTAGAGATAGCTTCTACCCCTGTCAATGAGGCAGAACCTGAAGTAAAGGCCCTTAAAATAAGAATCAATGACACACCTGTAATTGGTTGTCCTAAATGTGCTGTGGCTGCGTATGGCATATGACCCGTTAAAATTTGAAAGAAACCAAATCCCAACAAGAATAGCGTCGAAACAATGAAGAGATAAACGGGTATCATCAAAGATTTTGCCGATTCACGCATTCCCCTAAGGTTCATAACCATCAAAACAAGCACCAAAATCATTGATATTTCAAGATTGAAAGGATGCAGGAAGGGAAGGGCTGAAGTAATGGCATCTGCACCTGAGGCCACTGAAACAGCAACCGTCAACATGTAATCGACCAAAAGACTACCACCAGCTATCAAGCCAAACTTAGGAGACAGATTTTCCGTCGTTACCATATAGGCGCCACCACCTTGAGGATAGGCTTTGATAACCTGTCTATAAGAAATGGTAAGACTGGCCAAAAGGACGAGAACCAAAAGTCCAATAGGGATTGACCACCAAATAGCCGCACTAGATACAGCTGTCAGAACCAAGACGACCTGCTCTGGACCATAGGCGATAGATGAAAGTGCATCACTCGACAACATGGCCAAGGCCTGAATCTTGGACAATAAGTGTTCATCACCACTATCATCATGAGTTAAAGGTTCACCGATTAAAATGTTTTTCAGACGTTGAAACATTGTCATCTCCTTACTTTTAAAACATACGAGGGCTATTATACGCCACTAAATGTTATCTTTCAAGTCTTGAACATCACTTGACTGCTCTAAAATCCATTTTCTGACCTGAGAAATGAAGTATAGAGATCCCGTAATCACATAAAGTTTCTTATGGTCAGTCGTCACATGTTCTTTAATCCATGTTTTGAAGTCTGGTACCTGCTTATAAGCCTCTGGGTATTGATCTAATTTAACACTGTTTGGATAGTCAAAACTCGTTACAGTCAAGTCACCAACCGATTTTAGTTGGGCAAGCATGCCGTCAATAGGCTTGGTGTCAATCGCTGCAAAGAGAAGTTCAATCTCCTTATCTGCATATTCTGATTGCAACAAGTCAATCAAAACTTTAACACTCTCATTATTATGAGCACCATCAATCATGAGATTAGGTCTTAAAAATTCTGTTCGACCTCGCCAATGGGCATGAGCCAGGGCATCCTTTATGAGTTCAGGCGTTACTTTAGGATAATCTTTTTGAAGCAATAAAGAAGCCATGATAGCCAAGCTAGCATTTGCTACTTGGTGTTGACCGGCCATAGCCAAGGCTATATTATCTAACCTTTGCTCTCCATAGGTAAAATCAAAGGAGTGGCTTGACCCTTCAGCTGTGAAATCTCTTCCCAGCTCATAGGTCTTAGACCCTTCTTCACGCGCCTTCTTCTCGAAAACATCTCGAACATCAGGACGGTCAGTCGCATAAATAAAGGGAGCCCCATTCTTCAAAACACCGGCTTTTTCTGCTGCAATTTCAGCATGGGTATTTCCCAAAATAGCCTGATGGTCTAAACCAATCGAAGGACATAGGACTGCCAAGGGCTTAAAGAGATTAGTCGAATCATGAAGACCACCCATTCCCGCTTCAATGAATGCGATATCCACAGGATGGATCTGACCAAAATAGAGGAACATCAAGACTGTGATAATTTCAAACTCTGTCGCATTTTCATGCTCTGTCTCTTTTGGTAAACGTTCAACCACAGGCTTCACACGATTAACCAGGTCAAGTAAGTCCTCTTCTGAAATCATCTGACCATTAAGAGAGATTCGTTCCTTGAAGTCAATAATATAGGGTGAGGTAAAGGTTCCAACCTCATAACCCGCCTGGGTAAAAATGGTTTGTAGGGCATTGACTGTAGACCCTTTGCCGTTTGTTCCCACGATATGCACAGCCTTGAGATTATCTTGTGGATTTCCCAACTCTTTAAGCATCCAAGCCATACGCTCCAAGCCAGGCTTGATGCCAAATTTTAATTGTCCATGAATCCAATCCAACGCTTCCTGATAAGTCATAATTACTCCTTTTTAGGCTATTGCTTCAACTTAGTCATCAAGCTGACCTCTAAACTAGATTTCTAGTTTTTCCTTGAGCTTAATGCTTTGACGCTCTTATTATACCAAAGACTTCTAGGTATAACCAAAATATGCAAAAAAGGCAACCCTAGGGTCACCTCTTAAGCTTTCTCTTTTTCGTCAATAACCAGACGAACTTTTTTACCTTGAGTAGGTACCGAATAGACAATCGCTCTTATCGCCGTAATAGTACGTCCTTTTTTCCCGATAACACGCCCAATATCGGCTGGGGCAAGATCAAGATGGTACTCCAAAAACTCAGGACCGTCAATAATTTTGATGGTCAACTGATCTGGTGAAGCAATTAAAGGTTTAACGATAGCGATAATAAGATTTTCAATGGTATCCATAGGCTAAAAAATTATTTTGAGAATTTTGATTCGTGGAATTTCTTCATAACGCCTTCTTTTGAAAGGATGTTACGAACTGTATCTGAAGGTTGTGCACCTTTAGACAACCACTCAAGAACACGTTCTTCTTTAAGTGTTACTTGGTTTTCTTCAACGAGTGGGTTGTAAGTACCAACTGTTTCGATGAAACGTCCATCACGTGGAGCACGTGAATCTGCAACGTTAATACGGTAGAAAGGTTTTTTCTTAGAACCCATACGAGTCAAACGGATTTTTACTGCCATTTTTAATATCTCTTTTCTTTAGTTTTTTATTATGGTGGGGGCACTTATCGCCCCTCGACCTTAACTAGTATACCATATCATTTTTATGTGTCAAGAAAAAAACTTGACAGACTTAAAATTTCTACAAAAAAAGTTAGAGTCAAACTCTAACTTCCTTTTCGACTATTTCTTAGTCGTAGTCTTATGATTTTTTTCATAAGCTACCTTTGCTTCAGCATATTCAGCTTCTAAACCCTTAGCCGCTACCTTCGACACTTTCTCGTAAGTATCACGACTGGTCAACTTGCCATCCTCGTTGTAGGTGGAAACAACCAAGGTATCTTTATTTACAGTATAGGACTTGGTGCGTTTCCCTTTACGGTAGAGTCGGTAGTTATCTACGTTATCCGAAATATAGTAATCTACTAGATTCTTATCTGCATTTGGATAAAGTTGCGAGACAACTTTAGTTAACTCACGCTTAAATTCTGAAACTTCTTTAGTATAGGTGATTGATTTATTCCACTGATCAACAACTTGATATTCCTTCAAATAATCTGAAGCTGTAAAAGTAGGCTGATCCTCCTCACCTTTTTTATAAAAGTAAGAATGTGTTTGTAAATTATTAGACTGATCAACTTTAAGGAAAGAGACGTAAATTTCATCTTTATCTTCATGTTCTTTCAGAGCATTGGTTAACTTTCCAGAATTTTCGTCCAAGACCTTAGACGATTTTAATTCCCAAGTCCCCTCAATGTTCCCCGAAGCATTACGCCAAAAACCATAGACACCACCGACAAGCAACATCAAAACAACAGCAACAAGACTAGAAATCAAGGTTCCTTTACCCCAATTTTTGGCCTTTTGCGATTTTTGATTAGCGTTTTGAATCGTTTCTAGAAGACGAACCTGACTTTCCAATCTCTTTTCTAGTTTGGCAACTGTCTGTTCTTCCTTAGATTTAGCTTTAGCAGCTAATTTTTCAGCCTTTTTCTTATCACGAGCAGCTTGACGAGCAATCTTCTTAGCTGCTTTTTCTTCCTTATAATCAAGTTTTGTCAAATCCTCAGACAATCCAAGATGCTGTGCTTGGTTACTGAAAACTGGAATAGATTGATTAGGCTCACTCGAGGTATTAACAGAATGATTTCCTACATCTGGACGGGTTGGCGCATAACTTGCCAAACGCTCCTTAGCCTCTGCGACGCGTTTGCGTTGTTCCTCTTCTTTTTGAATATCCTCAGCCTGACGGCCCGACTGAATGGTTCTTACTTGACCAACAGTCTCTTGAGATAGGGCCTTTCTCTTTTCTTGGGCCGCATTTGCCATGGCCTCTTGCGCGTTGTCACGCTCTTTCTGAGACTGGGCTAGCGCTCTGGCAGTTGCGGTTTCTTCTTCAAACTGTTGGTCAGCTGATGTTTCTCCTTGATCAGCTACTTGGTTAGCCTCTGCACCTTCAGAGAGAACAAACTCTCCTCGTTCCAAGGCTTCTTTAAAGTCGATTGGTCTTGGTTTTCGGCCATTCACAGCCTCAAAGTACTCTAACCATTCGTCTTTCAACATAATAAATCCCCCTGAATTAAAAAACACATGATTAACTTCCCTATTTTACCATACTTTTTAACATAAAAATAGGGATTAACAAGAATTCTAAAAATTCTTATTAAATCCCCATTAATCTTCTTTTGGTGTAATAGACAATAATTGGACAAAACGGTGTTGTGCTGATTCCGTTTCAAGCGTGACATTATCGTATCTAAAGAGAATCTCTTCGATATTTGCCAAGCCCAACCCTCGACCTGTTCCTTTTGTTGAAAATCCTCTTTGTTTCAAAGGAGTTACATCAATATAAGCTTCCTTAGTTGAATTTTCAACAACAATAACTGATTGATTTCCCATCTTAAAGATAGCAATAGATAATTTTGGTTTATCTGCCAATACAGTAGCTTCAATAGCATTGTCACAAAGAATGGATATGATTGTAATCAAGTCTAGAGCACGCACTTCTGTGAAGAAAACACCTTCTTCAACCTCAACATGACATTGAATTCCCTTATCAAAAGCTTCAGCCAATTTAGATGATAGAAGACTCTTGAGTGGCATGTTGGTCACTCGTGTTAGTTTTGCTAAATCAAACTTTTGCTGATTCAGATCTGATGCAGAATCTTTAAGGACACTGTCATAAATCATCTTAATCTGGTCAATGTCTTTCATCTGAATGGCTTCATTAAGCGAAATCATGACATTAGTATAGTCGTGACGGAAACTGCGTAACGTTTCGTAAAGGCTTTCAACCTGCTCAGAATACTTCTCTAGGTCATCCAAGTGACGACGATTTTCTTTTTTTCGCTCATTTTCAAAGTACTCATCTGCATATCTATTGACACTGTAAACAGCATAAAGAATCGCAATATATCCAATCAAGGTTATAATATGGCCAGCATAGTACAAATCAAAGAAACGCGAAGCCACAACTACGGAATAGTTCAGAATCACATAACTAATCAAAACAAAGTTAGTGAAGAACATAATCCGACCAAATTTGCGATCTCGTTCCAAGACCCTCAAATATTTAAAATCAATATTAAGAAGTTTGGAAAGAGCAACAAATGTTGGAATAATTAAAAGGTCAAAGAAAATAAAATAAAGATAACTTTTGTTAAGAAAATCCGATGTGATACCAAATCCCGGCATCAAAAAGTAGGCATAACCATTAAAAATCAAAAGATAAAGAACAAGAGGATAGAAGGCATAAAATGCCAACATATTGGTGGTTCTTTCCTTGCCATAGAAATAAGCATAGAAAAGAAGGTAGAAAGGTGTCATAAAGGACAAACCGACATTATATGACATCCCCAGTATTCCCCCTATACATTCAACTAGGAACGCAATAGGAAGAATCATACGTGGTATCCTAACCAGGCTAGTCTTTTCGTAAATCCACTGTATAACGATGAAATGCAAAAGAAACTCTAATGCAATTTGTAAATTGAGTATCATTTAATGGTTAGCAACTTCCTTCTAAAGATTCTAAATAAACAACAAAAGGTCATACTGCTATTCTATCATAATTCCTGATAATAAATGAGATAAAGTTGAATAGTTATCCCTAATTTCAGAAAAATTTCAATAACAATTAAAGAAAAAAGGAGAGCTAAAACTTTAACGGTTTTTCAACCGTTCCAAAAATTCCTTTTTACGTGTGCGCGAGAGCAGACAAGACTCATCACCCTCAAAAAATACCATATTAGCTGTACGATCAACGCTGGCGACATTGCTAATATTGACAACAAAGGAGCGATGCGTTTGGAAGAAAATGTCATCCAACTTTGCTACTTCTGCAATCTTTCCATAGAATTCTACCAAGTTTAACTTGGTGTGGGCAATCAACTTATGGGGTACCGGAGCTGTCTCAATATATAAAATATCTTCATAAGGAAGATTGACATCATTTTTATCTGTTTTGACAGTTAGGCTCTGAGCCTTAGTTTCTTGTTCAACCTGTGACTGAGCAAAATCTAATAGTTCTACTAGGGCTCTCTTAAGATCCACATCGTCCATGGATTTATCTACAAAATCAAGGGCTTGAATCTTATAACGAAAGGTCAAAGGCATAAATTCGGAATAGGCCGTTACAAAAGCAATTTGTGCCTTTAAATCTTCTTTTCGAATCTCCAAGCCAATATCTAGTCCCTGCTTGGTCTGATTCTTGAGGTCAATATCCAAAAGATAAACCATGGATTTACCTGAGTCCCTGTCAGTATCTAACAATTCCTGACCCTGCTCATAAAAGGTAATCCCATCAACAACGGCCTTCGACTCCTCAACTGCTTCGTCCAATAAACGACTAACACGATGACGCTGCAAGGCATCATCTTCAAGGACGATAATAGAAAGCATCTTATTTCCCTCTTTCTTTCTAATATACTTTAATATACCTACCTAACATTTTATCATAATTAATCGGATAATATTCCTTTTTTTACAGCATAAAATCTTTTTAACTCACCACATTTCATTTATAAAACAATTGTTATCTCCTTGTCATTTCATCTTCATTTTTAGGTGTTATCATGAGAACTGTTTTTGTTTGATATTAAAAAGGAGAAAGTTATGTTACGTTCATTTAAAACACAAGGGACTAAGACAAAGACCATCTTGACCCTTGCAACTGTCGGTATCATTAGTGCTTTTCTTGTGGGAAGTCCTCAGCATGCCTCTGCGGATCAAACCTATGTTTCAGATCCTAATCAGGCTCTGACATTTTCCGAACTTGAAACAGCTACAAATACAAATATCATCGCTCAAACAGGTGTATCTAGTGAAACACCTACTACTGTGACTACTGTGTCACATACCTCTGTGGATGGTCTTCATACACATGAAAATGACTATGAACAAACTCCCGCAAATACTACGACTTTTGAGGAATTGAAACAAGATAGTCAAACAGCTAATAGTACTGTCGACAGCCAGACTGGCAGCAAAACCTATGAGACTAGAATTCCGACAAATACAGATAGCAATCAGAAGGCTGTAGAAAATCAAGCTGAACCAAAGACCGAAACTGTTGCTCAAGCACAAACCTGGTCAAATGATGGTGCTACATGGGTGTCAACAGAAATTAATAATGGTAACGTTCATAAGATTCTATCTACTTATATTCCAAAACCATTAACACCTTCTACAAAACCAACGACAACAGCTACACCGAAACCTAAACAATCAACTCCTGCTGTTAGTCAACCTAAAAAAGTGGCCACAGTCGCTAACAAACCTAAAACACCTACAACTCAGCCTAAGAAACCAACAACGACTGTCACTAAACCTACAGCTCCTAAAGCCACTCCTATCCAACCTGCTAAACCAGTGGACCGAGTTGCTCAAGTATGGCAAAAGAATAACGAACTGGTAAAAGAGAATTACGACACTCCTCACTGGTCAAGTAAGGAAGCAACAGTCTTCATCAATGCTAAGAATCCTGAAATCGTGAACGCCTACAAACAAGCTATCACTTCTTGGAATAACACTGGTGCCTTTAATTTCTTGCTCACTAACGATAAACAAAAAGCTAACATCATTGCTGATGAACGTTATGAAGGTAATGTAGCAGCTCCTCTTGGGGTTACCTACTCTACTTACTACCTCCCAACAAAGCAATATAGTAATGCTACTGTTTACTTGAATACCTTCCATGTTCAAAACAATTATTATCAAAAGAATGGTGGAAAACTCCTTAACACTGCGCAACACGAATTAGGACACTCAATTGGACTTGAGCACAACAGTGCCGTTGCCTCTGTAATGGAACCTAAAGGTGGTAAGACAAGTATCCAACCTGTTGATATTAACAATGTTAAGAAACTCTATAGCAAGATTGTCTAAGTTCTTACACTATTACTACAATTCATAAGCAGACCTATCAGGTTCTGCTTTTTTTATACAGGTGAGTTGACCATTCAAGACTAGAAAATGACTGTTCATGATTATTTCTTACATATTTTAAAAATACGTAAGATTTTCTTCGTTTTTTTTGGTAAAATAGAAAATGTAAAGAGAGACCGGATGAGTTATAGAACTCAACTTTGTTAGTTTTTGCTCATTATTCTCATAAACAGAATAACATAGTCTAGGAACCCTTCTTAACATTTATACCTATCTTCCCCAAACACTTTTCCCCCATTCCTAGATTTCCAGATCTCTCCTAATAAAGAACGTCTAGCAACAGCAGCTAGGCGTTTTTTAGTCTATTAAAGCACATAGTCGTTGGTATTAGCTCACTAGATTAGTAATCGTTCAAAATAATTCTCACAAAATTACCATTCAAGACCAGAAAATGACTGTTCATGATTGTTTCTTACATATTTTTGATATATGTAAGTTTTCTCTGGTTTTTTTTGGTACAATAGATAATGTAAAGAGAGATATAATGAGCTGTAGATAAGCGTTTTGTCATTTAAAATTTATTATTCTCATAAACATTTTCTAAATAGTCTAGGAACCCTTCTTAACATTTATAACTATCTTCCCCAAACACTTTTCCCATTCCTAGATTATCAGATCTCTCACAAGAAAAGCGTCTAGCTCACCCGGCTAGGCTTTTTTTCTTTTTCCATACTTTTGCTATAATAGAGCCATACCGTTTGAAAGGAACTCATAAAATGACTATAGATCAGCAACTTCTTTGCTACAAACGTTTACCAAACTGGACAGCTACAACACTTCCGGAAATGGTGACGCAAAAACACAATACTAAGGTGGGAACTTGGGCTAAATTGACCATTCTATCGGGATCTCTTCACTTCTACGAATTAGACGAACAGGGAGAGGTTACTGCCGAGCACCTCTTTACCCCCGAGACAGAGATTCCTTTTGTTGAACCACAAGCTTGGCATCGCATCGCTGCTGCTTCAGATGATTTGGAATGCTATCTTTCTTTTTACTGTAAGCCTGAGGACTACATGGCTAAAAAGTATGACACTAGGGCCCACTCCGAGGTTCTTGAAGCTGTCCAATCTGGCCATATCAAACCTGGTCGCACCCTTGACCTAGGCTGTGGTCATGGCCGTAACGCTCTTTATTTGGCATCTCTTGGGCATGATGTTACAGCCGTTGATGTTAATAACGAAGCTACACAACGCATCCAAATGATTGCAGATGAGGAAAATTACAATGTTAGAGCTGGCTACTACGATATCAATGTTGCTGCCCTTCCTGAGTCTGAGACCTTTGATTTCATCCTCTCAACAGTAGTCTTTATGTTCCTTGATCCGGATCAAATTCCGGCTATTATCAAGAATATGCAAGAGCGTACTGTCGTAGGTGGTTACAATCTGATTGTTTGTGCCATGGATACCGAGAAACACCCTTGTACCATGCCTTTCCCATTTACGTTTGAAGAGGGTGAGTTGAAAAATTATTATAGTGACTGGGAGTTAGTCAAGTATAATGAAAATCTTGGTCACCTTCACCGTTTGGATGAATATGGCAATCCCATAGCTCTTCAATTTGCAACCATGTTAGCTAAGAAGGTTAAATAAGAGCGAATGACTGCAGACGAGCTGAGCACAGCTTGACTTGTCTTCAAAGTAAAAACTAGGAACCCAGTCGGATTCCTAGTTTTTAATTGTTTACAATATCTGCATATCCTGATTTAAGGTCTGCATTTTCTGTTTCTTTGACATAATAGACACCACCATTGGTAGTTGGTGAATAAAGCACAAAGGGAGTCCCATCTTTTTTAATGGTGAAGAAATAACGGTGAACAGATACATTTTCCCATCTCTCGTAAACCGAAACAATGGTATACTCAGAACTGCTATTACCATTTGCAGCATAAGTAGCATCCACAGTCTGGTTATGGTCTGACATCCAACGGATAGGCAAGGAAGAGGCTTCATTGGTAATTTCTTTGTATCCAGGCTGATTCATCTGATTGCCCCAAGAAACCATCAAACTAGCAAGTCGACTAGCTTTGTCATTGGTCCAACGTGGATTTTCAGTATAGGCTTCCTTGGCATGGTTAGCATCAGGTGTGTCAATACTTGCACTGCTAGATTCACTTGTCTTCGTATTTCCGGCCAATGAAGTACTTGATGTGGCACTAGCCTTCTCTGTCGATGAAAATATCGAGCTAGCCACTGTGGCAGATGACTTGGTCTGTTTGACGTTCTTCATTGAACTAGAGACTAGAGTCAAGCCAATGCCAACGACGATCGCTACTAGAGCCCCCAGAAGAATATAGATATAGTTATAATTTTTCGAGATTCCAATAAGGCCAGACTGATAAGCTAATTGTAGTTCATCAGGTTTCGGTTTACGCCCCTGAACTTGCTCAAAACGACTTATCCATTCTGCTTCTGACAGCTTTCGCATAATTTTCCTCTTCTCTTTATCAATTATCTTCCATCCTATCATAGAACAGTGATGATGACAATAGTAGAGAGAACTTGAGTTTTACCTTCAACCTATTATCCTTTATTTTCAAAATAACGACGAACAATCGGCGCCACTTCTTCACCATAAAGTTTAATAGCCTTTAGAACATCTTCATGTGGCATAGAACCAATTGGGAGATGAAGCATGAAGCGATCTAGCTGTAAATCCTCAATAATACGAATGATTTTTTGGGCAACGTGAGCAGGGTCCCCAACGAACATGGCTCCGTTTGGTCCAACACTAGCATAGTACTGCTCTTTAGTCATTTCAGACCAGTGTGGGCGATCCTTAGCAATGTTATCCACTGTTTGTTTTGTTGGATAAAAATAATTCTCTATCGCTTGGAAATTATTTTCTTCAATCCAACCCCAAGAATGGGCAGCCACCTTAAGTTGTTCATCCGAATAACCATTTCGAGCACCGATTTCCTTATAAACCTCAACTAATTTTGCAAAGGCCTTTGGATTTCCTCCAATTGTAGCATAGGCAATTGGCAGACCTTTTTCTGCAATTTGAATGGTCGACTCAATGTGACCACCTGTCGCTACCCATACCGGAAAATCTTCTTGGACTGCTCGCGGATACACAGGACGATTGTCAACAGATTGAGTATGCTTACCTTGCCAAGTTAAATTCGTTTGCTTTTTCACTTCCAGAAGCATGTCTAGTTTTTCATTGAAAAGTTCATCATAGTCTGAAAGATCATAGCCAAAAAGTGGGAAACTCTCAACAAAAGAGCCTCTACCCGCCATGATTTCTGCACGACCATTTGACAGAGCATCAATGGTTGCATACTGCTGATAGACACGAACTGGGTCAATAGATGACAAAATGGTTACTGCACTAGATAAACGAATCTTCTTGGTATTCACAGCACCTGCTGCAAGAACAATTTCCGGTGCCGACACTGCAAAATCTTCACGGTGATGCTCTCCAATCGCATAAATGTCTAGTCCAACTTGATCCGCCAATTCAATTTCTTCAACGAGGTCTCGAATACGTTGGTCATGAGAGATAGCTTTTCCAGTCGATTCTAGGAGGGTTGTTTCTCCAAAAGTTGAAATGCCAAGTTCAATCGTCATAAATCTTTCCTCCAGTAATTCTTTATTTTTTATTAGAATAACATTATCTCTAATTAGTAATAATTACCAATAAAAAAGCCTAAGACTCTATTTTCCAAGAAAGGCTAATAGGGTTAGGCAGAAAAGGAGAACTAAAGCACCCATGACCACTAGGAGACTAATCTTATAGCCTAGGGGATTTTTGGGATTTAAACTAGTTCCAACGCCATACCTACGGAGGACAAATAAGGGTTCTGAGGGAGATTGCTTAAGGTTGTAGCCTAAGAGATACCTTAAGTAAAATAAAAAGAAGACACTCATCCCTGGAAAAATGACAAGTGGAAGAATAATTCCCTGTGACCACCAAATCATGATTGTAAGAATGATTTGTATCAACAAGAGAACCCAAAACATGTAATAAATGTATGATTGCTTTTTCATTAATATGTACCTCTCAATCTAAGATTAGTATACTCCTCCTAGCTTCTCTTATCAATCCCATAACTCGCCTGACATCTTATTTTCTGCTACAATAGATAGGAACAATTCAAAGAAGGAAACTGTACACATGAAATTAATTTCTTGGAATATTGATTCCCTAAATGCCGCTCTTACTAGTGACTCTGCTCGCGCTCAACTATCACGCGCAGTTATCCATACCTTGGTCGCTGAAAATGCAGATATCATTGCAATTCAAGAGACAAAACTATCTGCTAAAGGTCCGACTAAAAAACATTTGCAAATCTTAGAAGACTACTTCCCTGACTATGACAATACCTGGCGTTCATCTGTGGAACCTGCCCGTAAAGGTTACGCTGGAACCATGTTCTTGTATAAAAAAGAATTGACACCAATCATCACATATCCTGAAATCGGAGCACCTTCAACCATGGACTGTGAAGGGCGTATCATCACTCTCGAATTTGACAATTTCTTTGTGACACAGGTCTACACACCAAACGCTGGTGATGGCCTCAAACGTCTGCTTGAACGTCAAATCTGGGACGAAAAATATGCGGATTACCTAGCTGAATTGGACGCTCAGAAACCAGTTCTTGCGACTGGTGACTACAATGTTGCCCACAAGGAAATCGACTTGGCTAATCCTTCAAGTAATCGTCGTTCACCAGGATTTACTGATGAAGAACGTGCTGGTTTCACTAACCTCCTTGCCAAAGGTTTCACAGATACCTACCGTCACCTCAATGGCGACATTACAGGAGCCTATACTTGGTGGGCCCAACGTAGTAAAACATCTAAAATCAACAATACAGGCTGGAGGATTGACTACTGGTTGACTTCAAATCGTATTGCCGATAAGGTCACAAAATCAGACATGATTGACTCTGGTGATCGCCAAGACCACACACCTATTGTCTTAGAGATTGATTTATAAAATAACTCTAGACCTAAATCACAAAAAGAGTAGACCTGCTACTCTTTTACTATGCCCAATTAAGGAGAAATTATGAAAACCAAACTTAATACCACTCAAAAGCTCGTTCTGTCAGCTATTATGATGGCTCTTTACATCGCTATCCTCTTTGTCTCTCAAGCCATTTCATTTGGTGCGGTTCAAATGCGTCTGGCTACCGCTTTATATGGATTAACCTACATCTTCCCGTTTTTGGTATTCCCAATTAGTCTGGCTAATGCCATCGCAAACTCTTTTGGAGGTTTGGGATTGATTGACGTGGTTGGTGGTTTCTGTGCTAGCTTTTTAACAACTGGTAGCATCTACCTCATCCGTAAAGCCAAGTTATCTAGCTGGTTCATCATCCTTCCAATCCTACTCGTTCCTGCTTTAGTGGTACCAATCTGGCTTAGTGCCTTGCTCAAACTTCCTTATTTTGCTCTCGTTATTAATCTCCTCCTGGGACAATTAGTTCCTTCAATCTTGGGAGCTGTCCTTGTACGAGAGTTGGCTAAACGAGGATATAAAGACTGACAAACAAAAATATCTCTGCAATGTGCAGAGATATTTTTTAGTAATCAAAAGCTTTTTCGTAAGCTTCTTTTGGTGTCAATTTGTCACCAGAGATAAGCAAACGGTAGTCAACATTAGTAGGATCTTTTTGATACTCATCAACCCAATCTTGATTCATTTCGAGGTAAAGATTATAAGTTCCCAATTCAGTCGAAACAGTACCTACCTTGTAAAAATCTTTATAACGCTTTTGGTTATCCGTTTTTTTCAATTTTTCATATCGATAATAGGTTCTGGCAAAGTCTGTGAACTGGTATTCTTTCTTATCTTTTCCAGAGCCAGTTGTGACTTCAATGGTGCCCTTGTTATTTGTTAAATGCAAATCATAATCATAATCATTGTGACTATTCACTTGGAAGACGCCTGAAGTAATGTCACTATCATCAGAGAATGTCTGAATATCAGCGAACTTAGCAGCCTGCCAAGAAGTAGGGACTCCTTCATATTCACCATCACTCTGTAGACCTAGAAGTGACCAATAGTGACCGAGATAGAAGGTATTAGACTTCTCACGATCTGTCACCAGTTCACCTACCATCTTAAGATTTTCAGCACCCAGACGGTATGGGTTAGAGAGATAACCAAAGACTGGGAAGAAATAAATGATGACTGTAAAGGTCAAGAGGGTCTTCATATTAATCTTATTGATAGCCCAGAAGAAATAAGCAGCTGAGAACAAGAGAGCGTAAGCAGCACCGTAGCTGAACTTATGTGCATGGGCAATCAAAAGTAAAATGAAGAAAATAGGTTGAATAGGACGGACCTTGTGATAGATGATAGAGAAAACATCCTCCTTGTCTTCCTCAGATTTGAAAATCAAGGACAAGACAATGGTCAAGAGTACAAAGAAGGCACCAAACCCGAAGCCAACATCATTTGGACGGAAGAAATATGCCAAGATGGACATATCCATTACTAAAAGCCAGACAGATGCAAATTTAATCATGTTGTTACCAAATTTTGCAGCCGTTTGACTAGGTGCCTTTAAAGGTACCTCGAAGGCCTGTGCAAGTGCTCTTTCTTTGGCTTGGCGTTCGGCCTCTATTGCCGCTTTCATTTCCTTAGTACGGCGTTCCTTTTGGAACAAATGGGCAACCTTGGTCGGTTCATCTTGCCTTGACTTGGTGATACTCAAAAAGAGTAAATATTGCATGGCAAAGATAAGAGCTGTGTTCCCACCGTATTCTAGGAAGGAACCATTCCAAATACTAGAAACAACTGCAAAAACGATATAACCCCCAATTGAGATCAAAACCGTCAGGAGCAAATGAATCCAACGATAGCGGTAAGTGTATTTATCAGTTGTATCTCGTCTCAAAAACGTGTCACGTGGGTAAAGATACCAGATAACGAAGATAAGTTCAATGGCTTGAACTGCCGTTAGAAAACCAACGTAGTTGAAACCAAAAACGGCTGCTACCACATTGATGAGATAGGAAATAATAGCCAAAACTCGCAGACTGGTGCGCTTAGACAAGAGTCCAATACTCATCAGGGTGATAGTTGAGAAGGCAGAAAAACCAGCGCCCATCTTATTATCAAAGATAAACACATTGACAAAGGCAAAAATCAAGATTCCTAAAAGAGTTAAGACTTGTTTTTGCATTTCTTTTTTCTTTTCTTTCATATTTTCCCTCCTTATGGAAATGATAACGTTTCCGTACTCCTATTTTAACACAGTCGTACTATTTTTGTCAGATTTAAAAAGGCCTTCGGATAACCGAATACCTTTTCATTTGTTATCTATTGCTTCAATCTTGAGGAACACAAAATCCCCATCAAAGCGTTGAATATACTTTTGAAAACCTAATAAACTAAAAGTTTCAATCTCATAACAGACCTGATCAACACCATCACTAGTGCTTTCCTCAAGTAATTTAAGTTTTGGAATATCGGATTCCAAGACATCACGGTAAAGTCCTTTATACTCAAAGGTAATTCGAGCCCACTCGTTACCAGAAAGCATTGAGAAAGCCTGATAACGTACCTGCTCATCTGTAATAAGACGGTTTTTTTGTTCTGGACTGAGCGTGAAAGCCAAATCATTTTCAGATTTATGAATGGTCTGGAAACGATCCACACGGAAATAACGGATTTCAGAGGACTGATAATCACAAGTAAGGTTGTCATCCAGTTTGTAAGAAATACAGTAGAAATAGTGGTTGTCAAAAATGACTGAAATTGGAAAAACCTTATATTCCTCCACTTTTTCTCCTGGCTTACGGTAACTAAAAGACAATGGACGTTGGTCCACAATGGCATCGAAAATGGCTGAAATAGCCGGTAAGAGTGACTTATCTTGTTCCTGATAAATCTTAAGCTCTTGATAACTATCTAATTCTAGCTCAGTCAATCGCTTGATACGTCTGCGCTCCTTGTCGTCTACAGCCCTCTCAACAAAGATGTTGATTATCTCTGCTACTTCATCCTTTCGAAGGGCACGACTCTCTAAAAGAATCTTAGATAGGATAACTGCCTGATTGTATTTAAGGTTACCATAGCCCTGTTCATACTGTGCATGGTAGGAACCGTTTTTTCTGGAATACTTAACCTTCATATTTGGACGGAGTTCAGTCAAATTCTCCTTGAGCTCACTCACATCCTCTTTAAGCGTACGCTCACTGATACCAAAGCGAGCTAGGTAGTCCGTTTTTGAAATGTCATTTCCCTTTTCCAATTCGGACATAAAGTACAAGAGACGTTTGGTTTTTGATGCTGTCATTATAAAATCCCCCTTTATAATCAAACCTCTTATTACTAAAAAATTGCTGTCTAGTTATTAATTATCATAGATAGTCATCACCAGTGGCCACGATCCACAGAATTATAGCTCAAATAATAGTCCTTTTTCTTTTCGTTATACTCAAAAGAAGACCGACATCCAGCTCACACTTAAGAGTATCAATGGCAAAACAAGGGTCAAAAAGAAATGTCGCTTTTCAGCTTTTTCCTCCTGAAAAGCAGATTCAAACTCTGGCCCTTGATTACTAAAAGCCGACTCGAAAGCCTAATCACCATTCTTTCGATGATCATCACTTAAATAACGTTCACTTTCTTTATTAAACATCTACTCCTCTAAATATTCTATATAACAATTTCCCAGTTTTTTCTATTGTAACAAATGAAAGCGTCATTTTCTACAGAAATACTTAAAAAGCAACCTGTCTTAGGTTGCTTAATGGTTTAACATTAGTCATTCTCAATTTTTTCAGCTTCTGTACTGAATTTTTGTGCGATGGCTTCAAGAGCTAATTCATCTGTATCTGGAAGAGTGATGGCATCATCAGAAATCTCATCAATATTTGCATAGAATTCAATGTGATTTTTAAGGTTTTGAAGCTGGATAGGTGCATCACCACCGTATTCGCCATCGAGGTTAATCATCATACGATCATCACTTAGAGGCTCAATATACAGCGAGCTCGTTTTGATATAGGAAATTCTCTTATCGTAGATGTGTTTACCACCTTGGAGAACCTGACGAATAAGGTCTACCAATTCAAAGAGGTTGGCTGTCTTAACCATGATTAGTGTAAATTTACCATCATCCAGTTTAGCATCTGGGGCAATCGTTTCAAAGCCACCAACTGAATTGGTCAAGGCAACAAAAATCATGGAAAGACCACCTTCAAAGACACCCTCATCATGCGTAATGCGGACAGGAACCTTCTTAACTTGTGGCAGCAACTCTGCCCCCTTAACAAGGTAAGCCAAATAACCAAGCACTGTCTTTAAGCGGCTAGGCACACTATAAGTTAGTTCCGTAAAGGAACCCGCAGCCGCAATATTGATGAAGTATTTGTCATCATAGGCACGACCAATATCCATTTGAAGGGTTTGATTTTTAGCAATAACCTTGGCTGCTTCTACAGGATTCCCTCTTGGAATCTTTAAAGCGCGTGCAAAGTCATTTGTTGTCCCCGTTGGAATAACCGCCATTTGTGGGCGCTTTTTGAGTGGGGCAATCCCAGAAACAACCTCATTGATTGTTCCATCGCCACCTGCAGCAATAACTAAGTCAAAGCCTGCTTTGGCTGCACGAGTGGCCTCATTTTTTGCTGAGTTCTCATCTGGTGTTGTTTGAAAGGCTGACGCTTCAAAGCCAGCACCTTCCAGAATATCCAAGACCTCGGCAACATTTTTTTTCATAATTTCTTGTCCAGATGTTGGATTATAAATTAAGCGGGCACGTTTTTGTTTCATATTGAACTCCTATAAATCCAGCAACCAAGCCTCATCTTTTACGTCAATTCCTAGGCTTTGTGCTTTTTCCAACTTACTTCCGGCATCACTACCAGCAACTACTAAATCTGTTTTCTTAGAGACAGAACCTGTCACCTTAGCACCCAGAGCTTCTAATTTTGCCTTTGCTTCACTACGTTTAAGATGCTCCAATTTTCCTGTCAAAACAACTGTCTTACCAGATAGGATGGCATCATCTGCTACCTTTTGCCCAAGGTAGGACAAATTAACTCCATAAGTCTCCAGTTCTTTCATAAGAACTTGAGCTTCTTCCTTGGCAAAATAGCGCTGGATGGATTTGGCGATAACCCCTCCTAAACCATCTACAGCAGCAATTGCCTCGACATCTGCACTTGCTAACTCTTTTATACTGCCAAAAGCTTCTAGCAACTGCTTACTAACTTTGGCACCGACATGACGAATGCCCAAGCCATAGAGCAATTTCTCTGCAGAATTTTCTTTTGAGGCTTGAATGGCTGCATAAAGTTTTTCAGCAGACTTTTCCTTGAAACCTTCCAATTGGAGGAAATCTTGACTGTTCAAACCATAGATATCAGCCACATCTTTAACCAATTCAGCTTTAAAAAGCTTTTCAACCACTGAAGGTCCCATACCTGCGATGTTCATGGCATCACGAGAGGCAAAATGGATGAGGCCTTCCTTAATCTGAGCAGGACAAGAAGGATTAATACAACGTAGGGCAACTTCATCTTCAAAATGTAAGAGGCCACTACCACAAGATGGACATTGCGTCGGTACTTCCATTGGTTCTTGCGTTGTACGCTTACTTTCCACTACACGAAGTACTGCAGGGATAATATCACCAGCTTTGTAGACAATAACGGTATCACCGATACGAATGTCTTTTTCAGCAATATAATCCACATTATGAAGGGTGGCTCGACTTACCGTTGTCCCCGCTAATTGCACCGGAGTCAAATTAGCAGTCGGTGTTACTACACCCGTACGACCTACCTGCCAGTCCACTGAGAGAAGCTCTGCTTCCTTTTCCTCAGCAGGGAATTTATAGGCAATGGCCCAACGTGGTGCCTTAACTGTAAAACCTAGCTCTTCTTGCATGGCTAAACTATTGACCTTGATAACAACGCCATCAATATCGTAAGCCAAGTCATCACGATCCTGACCGACAGCTTGAATAAAGTCCCAAATTTCATCCATCGATGATGTGACAATACGTCGTGGATTAACAGAGAAACCTAGTTCTGCCACTTCATTCAAGACATCATTTTGTGTGAGACGCTCCGTTGGACTCGCTTCCTGATAAAGGAAAGTCGCCAAACGACGCTCTGCAACCACCTTGGTATCCAACTGACGAAGGGTTCCGGCTGCTGCATTACGTGGATTGGCAAATTCGGCTTCACCATTCTCCTGACGCTGGATGTTGATGCGTTCAAACTCAGCCCGTGGCAGGTAACACTCCCCACGAACGGTAATATTAAGCGGTTGGTCCAACTTGAGAGGAATATCTGAGATACGCTTGACATTTTCAGTGATATTTTCACCGATAGAACCATCACCACGTGTCGCACCTACCTGAAGAACACCATCCACATAGGTCAGCGAGATAGAGAGACCATCAATTTTGAGTTCAGCCATATAATCAGCATTAGGAAATTCGGCCTTCACTCTCTGATCAAAGGCATCCAGTTCTTCTCGTGAAAAAGCATCCTGCAAACTATAAAGCGGATACTCATGTTGATATTTTTCAAAACCATCAAGAACCAGACCTCCCACACGATGCGTAGGACTATCTGCTTGAACATATTCAGGGTGCTCGGCTTCCAAAGCTACTAGCTCTCGATAGAGCTTATCATAGTCGGCGTCTGACACCGATGGATTATCTTCCGTATAATACTCTTTTGCATACTGGTTAAGTTTAGCAACCAGCTCTTTCATTCGTTTTTCCATAGGAACATTTTAACATAAAAGCAGAAAAAAACGCCTTTACAGACGTTAATTTAGGAAACAAAATCAATGACTTTAGCCAATTTCTTTATAAGAATTGCACCAACCAAGAGTGAAGCCAATTCTCCCATAGCAACCGTGAACCAAGTTGCCCAAAATGGTGCTTGAGTAACTAGGGTCAACTCAGCCGCAATCGTCACCATGAAGAATGAGAAGTAAAAGGCAAAGAAAACATGAGCCTTGTCAAAAAGGCCACCCAAAATGTCTTGGTTTTTAAAACGATCAAAGAAATAAACACCTGAACCGACAAAGACCAATGTTGATAGGCTTCCAACAACCACGTCAATCATGTTAAAGCTAAAGAAATTAGCAATCACACAGCCCAAAGTAACGGCAATGATATACTTGCGATTATAAAATCCTAAAAGATTGAACATTTCTGCAATTCGGAACTGGTAGGGACCATAGGAAATTAAGTTAAAAGGTGGCACGACAGTCAAGACCACATAAAGGGCCGCCACAATAGCAATATGTGTTAAATCACGAACAGTTTGTTTTTTCATTTTTCCTCCATAATCAATGTTTTTTATTAGCTACGAAAAATCAATAATCCCGTCAAAAGAGCCTGGATCTCACCAAGCTCTTTTTATCATCTAGGAATCATCCTCATGTTTTTTGTGTTTTTTGCTGTCACTACCATCTCCAGAAAAACTCTGAATAATAGTAATCACATCTCCTCTTCTACTTTTTAGTTCACCTTGTCTAAGCTCTTGATAGGTCGCATTAAAGACGGCACCCAAAATCAAAATCCTGGCCAAAAAGATGAACCAAAGCATGAAGACGAAAATCATAATGGATCCAAATAACTTGATGTCAACCAATCGACTCAAGGTACGAATCACATAGGTTCCAAACAAGTTACTTAAATAGCCAATCACTAAAGTCGTAAAGATAGTCCCTGGCATAACATAGCGTATTTTTCGAATCTTCACATTTGGAAGCACGAAATAAAGCACCATCATTCCCAGGAAGACAACTGCAATACTTAGAGGTTGGATACTATTTAAAATAAGCTGAGTCATCTTGGAACCAATAGGATAGGTCTGATTGATAACTCGAAGGACCGACTGAATAATCGTAGACAGCATTAGTGCAAAGGTGAGCAGGAATAAGATTACCAGACTCATGAAACCACCGATAATGTGACTAATAAAGACATCACGGTGTTCTGAAGCACCATATACCTTGTTAATCGCCTTTTGAAGTGAAGACAAGGACTTAATCATAGTCCAGAATCCCGTCAAAGAGGCAACTCCTAGCAACTGTCCAGAAGGTGTCGAGAAGATATCCTGAACAACGTTGGCTGCAGGTGCATAAAACTGCTTAGGAAGGTGCTCATTCATAAACTTCAAGAGATCTGTCGTATCAATATTCAGATAGGGAAAGACATTGGCCGCAATGACTATGAGCGGAAAAACCGTCAAAATGAGATAGTAAGCCACTGCGATAGTCGAAATGTCTATCTCTGCACTACGATAATGCCTAAGATAAACCTGCAAAGGGCGCCACTGGAGTTTATCCAGGAGACGGGCCATTAAGCCTTGTCGTTTCATATTAGTAAGTTCTTTCTTCGCCTTGAGAAGTCAAAATTACTGGACCATCCTTAGTAATAACAAATTGGTGCTCATATTGACATGAAAGTCCACCGTCAAGAGTTTTGTGAGCCCAACCCGTTTCAAGGTCAGTATCAATTTCCCAAGTACCAGTGTTAATCATTGGCTCGATAGTCAAAACCATTCCTTCTTTGAGACGGAGACCTCGTCCAGCTACCCCATAGTTTGGCACCATTGGCTCTTCGTGCATTGTTGGCCCAACTCCGTGTCCAACCAAATCACGAACAACACCGTAACCACGACTTTCAGCGTATTCTTGGATAGCTGCACCGATATCACCGATACGGTTACCGACTACCGCTTGTTCAATACCAAGATACATAGCCTCACGTGTTACTTCCATAAGTTTTTTAACTTCGTCAGATGGCGTTCCAATCGCATAAGCCCAACATGAGTCAGCCAAACCGCCAGAATATGATTCCGTGTATTTTTTAACCTGAGCAACATTATCAAAATCCAATTTTGACACATCGAGAACAGACTTATCAATAGGTTCTGACAAGACCATATCAACTTTCAAGAGGTCACCGTCTTTCAAAATATAGTGACGTGGAAAGGCATGTGCCACTTCGTCATTAAGGCCACAGCATGTCGCATAAGGGTAATCCATAATACTTCCCTCAACACCAATCTGAAGGGGAAGAACATTTTCTTCTTTACAACGACGACGCACATACTCTTCTACTTCCCACATGTCTACGCCTGGTTTCAAGAGATCACGTAGACCAATGTGAATACTAGCAAGAAAATCCCCTGCCCTATCCATTGCTTCAATTTCACGTGCTGATTTTAATGTAATCATTGTTTTCTCCGTTTTCTTTATATCTTTATTTTTTTAGTTACTAAGTTTTCTTAACCACAACGACTGATTTGCAGACGGTATGATTTCCGTGTGTAACCATAAGGTCCAGATGAGCTCTACGTCTGGTCTCAGCGATAATACTTGGTGTAATCGTCACCTTGTCATCAATCTGAGCCGCCTGAAGAAAGTAAAACATCATCTCTTCAATCACAAGACCATTTTGCTCCTGCTTTTCCATGATACGATAGACAACCTCTTTAACCATCTCTGCAAGAACACCCTGAGTGAGGTTCCCAGAATTGTCAATCATAGTGGGCTCTACCTCAAAGCTGAAAGCATGCTTGTCCTGGTTTAGGTTAGCTATCATTTGATCGCTAAAGGTATGCAAGTTGCCACGATTATTGTCCTGAAGTTCTTCCAAAACCTGACGACGGGTTATGACACCTAGATAGTGTTTTTCTTCGTCCACAACAGGAATGATATCAAAGTCTTCAAAAATCATCTTTTGGGCAACAGTTGCCAGACTAGTCTCAAGTCGTGTCACCGTCGGCTTGGTCATGATTGCCTTAAGCATGGTCGTCGGTTGCTGATTAGACACATCCCGCATGGTCACAATCCCAATCACTTTTTCAGACTCAGATAAGATTGGAAAACGTACCAAGTTGGTCCGTTTAACCAAATTCTGAAAATCCCTGACCGTCATTTCTGGAGTCATGTAGTTGTAGTCTTCTCGTCTGGTATAGACTTGAGCTACAGTCTTGATGTCTGTTTTGATGCGGACATTCGAAAGCGCCTGGTTAATCATAGTTGCCACGGTAAAAGTATCGTATGTTGTTACCATGACCGGAAATTGCTTCAAACGAGAAAGCTCTTTTACCCTATCGGAAACCTGAAAGCCCCCCGTCACTAGAATAGCATTATTGTGTTCCAGGGCAAGCAATTGAATATCCTCACGGTCCCCAACAATAAGAAGGTCTCCCTTGGTTAGATAACGGGTGATATTCTCAATAGTCATGGCTCCAATATAGAACTTACTGAAGACACGTTCCAGACCTTCATGACCAGAGATAACCTCAGACTCTGTAATCTCTGCAATCTCCGCAAAGGTCAGCCTGTCAAGGCGAACTTGGACTTTCTTTTCAATTCGAACCGTCCCACTCCGAGGACGTGTCTCAACCAACCCTCGATTTTCAGCTTCTTTAATTGCTCGATAGGCAGTTCCATCAGAAACCTGTAAGTGATTCGAAATACTACGCACACTAACACGCTTACCGATAGGCAAGGCCTCAAGATAATCTAGAATTTCTTGATGTTTACTCACAGTTCTCCTCCTTCTCAAAGCGGAGATAATCACGCATGGTACGAGTGTATCGGTCTGCTCCCTTAAAGCGAGACACAAGTTTAAAGCCAGATTTTTCCGCTACACGAATCGATGCCTTATTTTCCAAATGTGCAATAAGGATAATACGATCCATTCCCATAGCTGTCAAAGCCAAATCTGACAGACAGGTAACCGCCTCAGTCATTAGACCTCTACCCCAGTAAGAGGCATTCAGAAAATAGCCAAGCTCTGCAGTCCGTTTCTGGACATCAATCTTCTCAAAACGAACGACGCCAATCATCTTATCTAACTCTTTATCTACAATGGCCCATACACCTAGAGGCTCCTTCATGAAATAATGGACCAAAAGGCAATCCGTTTCATGCTGTGTTTGAGTGGCAGGAAAGAAAAATTGTAGATTCTGAGGATTTGATACAATTTCGTGTAAATCAAAACGATCCAAAAAGATGAGTGGTCTAAAAGAAAGGCGCTCCGACTCAAAAAAGGCAAAAGCACCCAGACTAGTCCAAATATCCATGATAGTATTATAACACAGTTTTAGAAATGGAAAAAGGCTCAACCACTAGGGGTTGAACCTTAGACTTAATCTTCAATCAAACGAATATCTGCACCAAGGTCAGAAAGTTTCTCAATGATATTTGAATACCCGCGAAGGATAAACTCAATATTGGTAATTTCAGTTTGACCTTCTGCCATAAGACCTGCCGTAACAAGCGCCGCACCCGCACGTAAATCACTAGCTTTTACTGGTACACCTGAGAGTTGCGTTGGACCGTTATAAACAATCTGTCCACCGAGTACTTGAATATCAGCTCCCATACGAGCCAATTCAGGAACGTGGTTCACACGTTTTTCATAAATTGTATCTATGATTTTTCCTCGACCACTTGCTTTCAATAACAACGGTGTCATCGGTTGTTGTAAATCTGTTGCAAAACCTGGATAAGGCGACGTCTTAATGTCAACAGGTTTTAGATCACCTTGCTCTTCCACAAAGATGGCATCTTCTTCAACTGTCATACGAACACCCATTGCTTCAAGTTTAGCAATAAAACTTTCAAGGTGTTCATAAAGAACATTTTTAACCTTAACTCCCTTACCGATAGCCGCGGCCATAGCAATGTAAGAACCCGCTTCAATACGGTCTGGAATAACTTGGTGACGAGTGCCATGTAAGCTCTCTACACCGTCAATCGTGATAACCTCTGTACCAGCGCCACGTACACGTGCGCCCATATTGTTAAGAAGAGTTGCTACATCAATAATCTCAGGTTCACGCGCCGCATTTTCAATAACCGTACGACCCTCAGCCTTAGCTGCTGCCAACATGGTATTGATAGTCGCTCCAACACTGACCGTATCCATGTAAATATGAGCACCCTTAATGCATTGACCAGCATCAGTCGCAATACGCATAGACTCCGCTTCATAGGAAATGCTAGCACCCATCGCTTCAAACGCCTTAAGGTGAAGGTCAATAGGACGTGGTCCCAAATCACAGCCACCTGGCAAACCTACTGTTGCCTGTCCGTAACGTCCAAGCAAGCTACCGTAGAAATAGTAAGAAGCACGAAGGCTGTTAATCTTACCAAATGGCATTGGCATATCCTTAACGCCTCGTGGATCAATTTCAAGTGTTTCGCCATCACGCTTAACAGAACCACCCATTACCTCTATAATTTCAATGAGGTTATCGACGTCGCTGATTGCTGGTACCCCGTCAAGAGTAACCACTCCATCAGATAAAATAATAGCTGGAATCAATGCAACAACTGAATTTTTAGCCCCTGATACTGTAACTTCTCCCTGAAGTTTCTTACCACCATTGATGATAATTTTACGCATACTGTTCAATCTTTCTTATACTGGAATATTAGCCTTTACATTCTACCATAGATTGAGGTGCATGACAAATTAAGAACTCTAACAATTATCGGACAGTTTCACTTGACCATTTAAACCAACCCTTAAAACGTATGGCTCCGTCTTTATCTGTTCGTAAAACCTTAATGTGACGTTGCTTAAAACGTTCTAATGTTTCATCATTTGGATGTTTATAACGATTGTTCTCACCAGCTGAAACAAGTGCAAGGGAGGGGTGCAACTGATCCAAAAAAGCTTCAGACGATGAGCCTTTTGAACCGTGGTGTCCAGCTTTGAGGACGCTTGCCCTTAAAGTTGGATAGCTGGCCATCAGCTCCTCCTCTCCTTCTTTTTCCAAATCACCAGTAAACAAAAAACTGCTTCCTAATAGTTTTCCGTAAAGAACTATCGAATCGTTGTTACCACCATCACCAATTTTATTGGGATAAAGAACCTGTAGCTTACTTCCCATCATGGGTAATTTGTCGCCAGCCTTTAGAGTGTGAACTGGTCGTTTTAAGGTCCGAAGTCTTTTAACAAAACTAGGTTTAGTCAAAGCCCCCTGACTGACACAGATTTCCTTAATCTTAAACCTCTTGGCCACTTCTTCCAAATCACCAATATGGTCTGTGTCCGTATGCGTCAGGACCAGGTGATCAATTTGAGACACTCCTCTAGCCTGTAGATAGGGAATCAAGGTTTTCTCTGCATTGCTCGTCTGGCTCCCCTCCTGCCATTTTTCCTTTGAACCGAAAGTCACCTTGCCACCCACATCAATTAGGATGGTATCGCCTTTCATACTCCTCAGAAAAATACTATCTCCCTGACCAACGTCAACCATAGTCACCTCATTGGTTAAAGGATGTTTGACCCAGACCATCAAAAGACCAAAAATCATCAAAAGGCAAATCCTAAACTGAGGCTTTTTCCAAAAATCAAAGAGCATAACCAATACAGCTATCATCAAGCTAAACTGTAACAAACTAGGTTTCCCTAAAATTAATGGCTGGCCTATCCAAGATTGTATCCAAGTCAAAAAGGTCTCCATCCATTCAAAAAGTGGGTTGATTTGAGAAAAGATTACCAGTCCTGAAAGGGCAAAGAAGACCGTCAAGACAGGCAAGAGAAAGTTATCAAAGACTATGGAAAATATCGCCGTCAGAATTAAACTCACCGGTTGAAAGGTCCCATAATAGTAAGTTAGAAAAGGCAAAATCCCAAGACTCAATACCAAGCTCATACAGATTGACTTTTTAAGAGATGACATCTCCTCAAAATCAAACAAACACAACAAAAAAGCATAGGAACAACTTAAAACACCTCCCACTGTTAAAAGAAAATGAGGTAAAAAGAGAAACAATAGAAGTAAGGTTATTCCCATATTATCCAGTTTTTTAATACCAAACTCCGCCAACAAACTTTGAATCAGGGAACGTAGGACTGAAGCTGTCCAACCTGTCATTAAGCCATAGCATAAGGAAAAAGGTAGCAAGATAATAAATAGATAATCTTTAGGAAGGCCCAAGCGTAGGAGTCCATAGCGAAACCATCCCAGAAAAAAGCCCACTTGCATCCCCGAAAGTGCGAATAGATGAATAATACCTAGGCTTGTGTAAAGCTGACTCTGCTCATCGAACTCCTTATCCAAATACCCAAAGAGTAGGCCTGTCATATAGTGTCTCATAGGACTAGGAAAGTGCGTCTGGATATGAACCAAAGCCCTCCTCCTCAGTTGATGGAAAAAAGCTAGGGGAGATAGAGATTTTTGAGGTACTACTTGGTCCAAGCGCTCAATCTGAGCGATTAGATAAATACCTTGACTGGCTAGATAAGACTGATAATTAAACCCTTGAAAATTACGTTGACCAGTTGCTTGGGTTAACGTAATTTTCCCTTTTAATACTAGCGTTTGACTAGTAGTCTTGAAAAAATGCTGCTCCTTCTCAGATTTGAGTCGGTAAAAGACCTGATAGGTTTGTCCCTTGGCCTTACCGATAGCGGATAATTGCTCACCATTAACCGATAGCGTATCAGCAACCAGAGTCACCTGATTGATTTCAACAGGGGCTTGTTTATCTTGTATGCTAGCTCTATGATGCAAGAATAAAAAGTAGACCAAAAAGAAACTACCTACAAGTCCCACCAACTTTAGGGCTGTCTTATTCTTCCAATGATGCTTCAAAAAACAGACCATCAGAAAGACAAAAGTCCCAATAGCATAAACATTAGTAACAAAAATCGTAAAATAAAGGGCAGCTATTAAAAGAGACAAGGAAAAAAGACTGATTGGCGCTTTTTTAAGCCACATAGATGGACTCTCTGATTTTATCTAACGTTTTATCACCAATTCCTGAAACATTTTTCAGGTCATCTACGGACTGAAAGCCACCATGACTTTCGCGATAGGCGATGATATCCTCTGCTCGCTTAGCTCCAATTCCAGAAATGGTTTGCAATTCCTCTGCAGTCGCTGTATTTAAGTTAATTTTCCCATCCTTAGCATTAGTTTGCCCTCCTTTGTCAGACACCTGACTAGTTCCTGATTGACCAAGGACAGAAAGGTTTTCATCCTTAGTTGCCACATAGATAACCTCTTCATCTGACAAGCTTGCGGCTAAATTAACACTCTTAGCATCCGCATCCTCGGTCATTCCCCCAGCGGCTTTGATGGCGTCAGTCACTCTAGTGCCCGCTTTTAGCGTATAAACCCCTGGCTTGACTACGGCTCCTTTAACATCCACTGTTACTTTTGACTTATCCTTTTCACTTTCTTCAGTCTTTGACTGAGAAGACACTTCAGTAAGTGATTTTGACCCTTCTTTGGATGAGGAGGTTGACAATGTTGTCACATCTGTATAAGACGTCTCCGCCTCCATGCTGTTGCCGGCACCACAAGTCATCCATAGAAAGAAGCAAAAAATCACCATTAGTACAGCGATGACACTCACAAACAGACGATTATCTTTGATATAGGCTAGAATCTTTTCCTTCACGCTATTCTCCTTAATTGATATATTTTCTTTCTTATTCGTAAAAAATTTTAAAAATACATCAAAAAGTAAAAAACTCCATCAGATCTATGTCTGATAGAGTTTTTAGCTTATTTCTGAGTTTCTTTGGCACGGTGTTTTTCAGGATTCCAAACAAAGCTAGCTACATATGAGAAAGCCATGGTCAAAAGTACCGCAATGATAGCCACAATACCGAGGGGTACTCGGTAAATATAAGTCAAAGGATTGGGTTTCTTGCCTGTTTGATAGCTCAAAGCTTCCTCATCAAGGCGATCAAATTCAGACTGGATACGACGAGCAACCTCTTGGATATTTTCGTCATTCAAACGCTTCAAATCTGAAATATCAATGGGATTACCATAGTTCATATCCACACGTTCACCTGTCAAGAGCCCCTTGAGTTCACGAGGTCCTTGATAGACAACCGGCATAATTTTAACCTTAGCCATCTTAGCGATAACTGCAACCCCACCCTTAACATCAGATGAATGGCGGCTACCACTTGGGAACATAATCAAACTACGGTTACTCTTCTTAAGCATGTTAACAGGGTACTTGATAGCTTCTTGACCAGGATTTTCACGGTCAATTGGGAAGGCTCCGCACATACGGATCCACCAACCAAAGATACGACTCTTGAAGAGTTCTTTCTTAGCCATGAAAATAAACTGCTTAGGACGAGCTGAAAAAGCCATATAAACAGGGTCCCACCAAGTTCGGTGCGGAGCAACCAAGATATAGTTTTCGTCCTTGTTCAATAATTTATCGCGATTGTGGTAATGGGCATTCCCATTGATAATCCATAGAAGGAAGACAACAAGCCCACGTAAATAAGCGTAAAACACGTTTTTACCTCTTTTTCTACAAGTTTTTTACTATTATACCAAAAAAAGGAGCGCTTTTTTCATCGAATTTCTATGTAAACTATTGAAAATGGTGTGGCACTTTCTAATAGTTTGAGCTATAATGTAACTATGAAAAAAAGTATTGAGATTATAGGGAAAAATCGAAAGGCACTTAATCTTTGCCTTATTATTGCAAACTTGGCTGTTCTGGCTATCCTAGGCTTTGTCCTATTCCAACGCCATAACACGAAATCTGAACAAGTAGCCAAGGCTGAAAAGACTGAACAAGTCGCTAATAGCACAAGCTCATCTTCAGAAAAAGCTAAAGAAGATGATGAAACACAACTCAAGAAAGGTAGTAACCACAGCATTGCAGCTTCTGACTATGCTTACGATGTTACTGCTGTGAATAACACTATTCGAGGCCAGTCTCAGGATATCGACGACAAGGTAGTCTTTTTAACATTTGACGATGGGATTGATCCAACACTGACCCCACAAGTCATGAGTATTTTGAAAGAATACGGTGTTCACGCCACATTCTTCCACATTGGTTACACCATTACACAAGAAAATGCGGACATCCTCAAACGCCAAATTACAGAAGGACATGCGATTGCCAACCATAGCCTCAGCCATAACTTTAATCTCCTTTATCCAGGACGTGTTCCTAATCAAAGTCAGATTGTTTCTGAGGTTAACCAAACCATGGCTAATTTCCAAGCCATCCTAGGTAAAGACTTCAAGACAAGAATCTTCCGTTATCCTGGTGGTCATATGTCATGGCAAGGTTTAGAAAGTACTGACCAAGCTCTCGCCAAGGAAGGTGTCCAGTGGATTGACTGGAACATGCTTTGTGGTGATGCAGAACCAGCCTCTGTTCGCCCAACGACATCTGAAACCATGATGGCCTACTTGGATGGTTCACAAAAATATTTCCCTGAGAGTCATGTTAAGGTTGTGCTTATGCACGACACTGCTGGTAAGGAGCTCACAGTTCAGACCCTTCCACAAATTATCGAATACTTCAAAGATCAAGGTTACACCTTTGGTGTCCTAGAGTAATCACTCACAACAGTTCCTTTGGGAGCTGTTTTTTGTTACAATAAAAGCTATGACAAACCCAATTTTAAAAGATGGAGAACGCATTGACCAACTCTTCTCCACAGATGTAAAAATCATTCAAAATAAGGAGGTCTTCAGCTATTCTATCGACAGTGTCCTCCTCTCGCGATTCCCAAAAATTCCAAAGAAGGGGTTAATCGTCGACCTCTGTTCGGGAAATGGTGCCGTTGGCCTCTTTGCTAGTACACGAACTGAAGCACCAATTACCTTGGTTGAGCTACAAGAACGCTTGGCTGACATGGCTAAACGTTCCGTCACTCTTAACCAACTAGAGGACCAGGTGACCGTTGTTAATGACGACCTGAAAAATTTGCTTGACCATGCTCCACGATCTCAGGTGGACCTTATTCTCTGTAACCCACCCTACTTTAAGGCGACAGAAACGTCCAAGAAGAATCTGTCCGAGCACTACCTCTTGGCCCGTCACGAAATCACAACCAATCTAGAGGAAATTTGCCAGGTCGCTCGTCATGCCCTCAAATCCAATGGACGCATTGCCATGGTACATCGCCCAGATCGTTTTTTGGATATCATCGACACCATGCGCCAGTATAATCTAGCACCTAAACGCATCCAGTTTATCTATCCTAAGATGGGACGTGAGGCAAATATGCTCCTGATTGAAGCCATTAAAGACGGCTCGACAGATGGCTTGAAAATCCTTCCACCACTCTTTGTGCATAAGGAAAATGGCGATTATACTGACGAAATTTATGAGATTTACTTTGGAAAAAAGACTGAGGGTGAGTCCTAAACGATGACAGAAAAGGATAGCAAGGCCTACATGTATGTGGTTGAGTGTGCTGATGGCACCCTCTATACAGGCTACACCACAGATGTCGAACGCCGCCTCAAAACCCATAACTCAGGCAAGGGCGCTAAGTATACCAGAGCTCGCCTACCAGTTAAACTCCTCTACTCAGAAGCCTTCGCTAGCAAGCCTGAAGCCATGAGCGCCGAAGCACTCTTTAAGAAAAAAAGCCGAGAGAAAAAACTAGCCTATATCAAAGAACACACGGAAAAATAACCGTGTGTTTTTTTGAATTTACTTGAGACTACTACTTCTACTTTCTAATAATAACTATTTTACACTTAAAATGTTTGCGCTTTCATAAAAAAATACTATAATTAGGAACTTTGAAAAAGTTCGCTGACGTCCGCACTCACCTAAGGGAAGTCTCAAAAAATAGGTATATAAAAAAACGCTCTATTTTCATAGAGCGTTTTCATTGTTTATTTATCACCCTTGTTACGGATAACAAAGCCGTTTTTCTTCTCGCTTGAGGTACGGTGTGGGCGTTTGTTGCCATGGTTTTCGAAGTCACGGCTATTCTTCTTAGACTTGCGTTTGAAGTCACGACGGCCACCGTCTCGGTCATCGCGGTTACGGTCGCCACGGTATCCACCACGACGGTTGTTATCGCGACCACGGTTGCTACGGCCACCTTTGCCGCCTTTACCACCAAAGCCACCACCTGATGGTTTGAATGGCAATGGTTTTTCACGAGCAATTTCCACTTCTGGCATTGTCTCTGGGTCTTGAACGGTCAAGCTCAAGATGTAAAGTGCCAATTCTTCAGGAGTGAATTCTTGAGCCAATTTAACCGCATCACCTTTGAACTTGTCAAAGTTAGAACGGATAGCTTCATCCGCAAAGTCACGTTCGATTTTCTTAAGGGCAACTTTCTTCTTAGCTTGGAAGGCTTCTTGAGCTGTTGGTGGCTTAAGACCTTTCATGCGTTTCTTAGTCAAGTTTTCGATAATTCCCAAGTAACCCATTTCATTTGGTGCTACGAAAGTAATAGATTGACCTGATTGGCCTGCACGTCCTGTACGTCCAATACGGTGAACGTAGCTTTCTGGATCTTGTGGAATATCGTAGTTGTAGACGTGAGTGACACCTGAAATGTCAAGACCACGCGCTGCAACGTCTGTCGCAACCAAAATATCGATTTGGTCGTTCTTGAAGTCACGGATAACACGAAGACGCTTATTTTGGTCAAGGTCACCGTGGATACCTTCTGCACGGAAACCACGAAGTTTCAAACCACGTGTCAACTCATCCACACGACGTTTGGTACGTCCAAAGACAATTGACAATTCTGGTTGGTCAACGTCCATAAGGCGGGTCATGGTATCAAACTTCTCTTGTTCCTTCACTCGGATAAAGTATTGGTCAACGTTAACATTTGTTAATTCTTTAGCCTTGATTTTCACATGCTCAGGATCTTTCATGAACTGCACACCAATACGTTTGATGGCATCAGGCATAGTTGCTGAGAAAAGAAGGGTTTGACGTTCTTCTGGTACTCGGCTAATGATAGCTTCAATATCTTCAAGGAAGCCCATGTTAAGCATTTCATCAGCTTCATCCAAAATTAAAGTCTCGATATTATTGAGTTTCAGAGCCTTACGTTTGATAAGGTCAAGGAGACGACCTGGTGTCCCTACAACAATGTGGGCACCTGAACGGAGGGCCTTAATTTGTTTCTCAATACTAGAGCCACCGTAGACTGAGCGAACCTTAACGCCCTTATCACGGCCAAAACGGAAAAGCTCTTCTTGAGATTGCACTGCCAACTCACGTGTTGGGGCAATCACAAGGGCTTGGATTGTATTTTCTTCTGTACGAATTTTATCTAGGGTAGGCAAACCAAAGGCAGCTGTTTTACCAGTACCAGTTTGGGCCTGACCGATAACATCCTTACCTTCAAGAGCCAGTGGAATCGTCAACTCTTGGATAGGTGATGGCTTTTCAAAACCGGCAGCTACAACAGCTGATTGGATGTCTTCTGATAGGTTTAAATCTGTAAATTTCAAAGTATTCTTCTTTCTATTTGAAGGCGGTGCGAAGCCACCTTATGAGACTTGGTTGTGTAGTAGTTTAACTACCTGTATTTAATAGTCGTTTATTTTAACAACTCATCTAGTCTATCATATTTAGAAATAAAAAGACAGAAAATAACGTTTTAAAACCGCCTTCAATTTGAGAAGACGGTTTCACTCACTAATTATTATTTATGGACCAACCAACGCAGGTAGCGGGCCAAGACCAAACAAAGAATCACACTACCGATAATGATGAAAATCCAGGCTAGACTGACAGTCATAAACGGTAGAGGAACATTCATCCCAAAGAAACCGGTAATAACGGCAAGCACTCCCAAGAGTACCTCAATAATGGTCAGATTGCTCAAGTTGTTGTTCAGGTTGTTGTTTAGGATATTGTTATAAGAACCTGATAATTGCTGTAAGACCTTAGAAATGAGGTCCGTCATGGCTACTAACTGTCTAGCTTCAATCATGGCATCATCAAACTGTTCTTTTTCGACCTCATTGAGACGACGATAAATGGCGTGCCCCTTGATGTGTTCCAATAGAAGACGGTTTTGTGTGGCTGCAGCCACCAAATAGACCATGCCTGTTTCCAAATCTGAAAGGTCGTAAAGATTCTTACTTGTCGTTGTCTGTCTTAGGCGTCGACTAACCTCATCCTTTTGCTGATCCAAACGTTCAATGACGGGATAGTAGGCATTTGAAATCATCTCAAGTCCTGCAAAGAGCAATTTGTAGATAGACAAATCCTCATGGTTATCCACATAATCTTGCATCTTGCTTATCACATAAGCGTTATCCTCGTTACTAATGGTCACCAAACGTGTATCTTGAACAATAAAGGTCAGAGGAATGGTTTCATAGTGTTCCTTGTCCTTTTCAAGCGCCAGAACATTATAGATAAAGGTGATTGTCCCAGTCTCACGGTTGTAATCCATGTGGGCTCGTTCATTTTTATCCAAGGCATACTCTATGGTTTCCTGATCAATATCATACTTGGTATAAAGATAGGATTGCTCAGAAATAATATCTGAGTCAATATTAATCCAGTGACGCTTATAACCCAGTTCTTTTTCAATAAACATTTTTCTTCCTCATTACTCAAGCACTGCTGCTGCCAAAGCTTGTTGGATTTCAAATACATTATTATCACTCTTAAATTGAAGGACCTCTGCAGGCTCCAGTGCTGATGAAATCCAAATCTTAAGTTCAGCATCTAGGTCAAAGTGGCCCGAGCTCTCTACAGTGAAACGAGAGATTGAGTGATAAGGGATAGACTTGTAAGAAGTCTTCTTCCCTGTAACACCTTGTTTATCGACTAAAATCAAGCGTTTCTCTGTAAAGACAATCAGGTCACGAACAAGGACATAGGCTAACTCCACTTGTTCACCTGGAATTAAGATACCCTCCAATTGACGCTCAACCTTATCATTATCTTTCTTAGACGCATTGCCAAGCAGTCCTGAAAAAAGTCCCATAGTTATTTCTCCTTTTTATTGTATTTTAAAGATAATCCTTGCTTTAACTATACCACAATTTTAGGATTTCAGACACTTGCAGAAATGGGTTTCTAGTAGTACAATTAAGGAGTCACAAGAGGAGCAATTGCTGAGAATGGCTAGCTTGAATTTTTTCTTCAAGACTTGCCTAAACTCTTACCACCTGATCAGGTTAGGACCTGCGTAGGGATGTGTCTCAAAATAGATTGAAATAGAAGAACTTCTATGACAACGTTTTGATGTGGCAAAAATAGCCAATCAAGACGATTGGTATAGGAGGTTTTTTTATGTCGAAAACAAGTATTCGACCAATGATTGAGGTTGCACTCTTTGCAACCATTGCTTATATCCTGGACCTAGTTACTCAGCCCATGTCACTAGGCCCTTGGATTTCCCTTTCCTTTAAGATGGTGCCCATCTTTCTCCTCAGTTTTCGCTGGGGCTTAAAAGCTGGTGCTATGGGCGGTCTTATCTGGGGGCTTCTCCAAGTAGTCACAGGACAAGCAGCCGGTGGTTGGCTGACCTTGACACAAGGTTTTCTGGAGTACTTTGTCGCCTTTAGTCTGATTGGTATCAGTGGTGTGGTCAAACCAGCCCTTGATAAAGCCATTAAACAAGGCCATAAAGTTAAGTCTCTGATGTATATCACTTGGGGGATTCTGCTTGGTAGCTTTGCTCGTTACCTCATTCACTTTATAGCCGGTGTCATCTTTTGGGGAAGCTATGCCCCTAAAGGACAAAGCCCTTATCTCTATTCACTCATTGTCAATAGCTCATCTTTCCTAGGAGAAACATTGGCCAGCCTTATTGTTTTCTTCGCCCTGCAACGATTCCTAGGCAGATTACTCAATACAGAAAAATAAAAGAAACCATAGGACAGTCTTAATTGGAAGTCCTATGGTTTTTCTTGTTTTCATAACATATTACGACACGAAGTCAGACGGCTAGCTAGCCACAAGATAGGGGCTAGCGTCAAAAGATGAACGATTTACATAAACTATACATAGTATTACGACATGAGAAAACGGAAACGTTATTTTCCCGTTTTCGAATTAGTAAGGGACTTAGTCACGGTCCCATAGAACACTTCATAAATAACATCATTAAGATATTACGACACGAAGTCAGACGAATCGATATTATTCGGCTGACGTAGTTAGTGAGACGGTTAGCTAGCCACAAGATAGGGGCTAGCGGCAAAAGATGAACGATTTACTTAAACTATACATAGTATTACGACATGAGAAAACGGAAACGATAATTTTCCGTTTTCGAGTTAGTAAGGGACTTAGCCACGGTCCCACAGGACGTGGCGTAGATTGCTTAGGCTATGAGACAGCCAAGCAATCTTAGTACATTACATCTTCTCTTCCAATGTTACATCTGGATATTTATCCGCAAACCAACGAAGGGCAAAGTCATTTTCAAAGAGGAAGACTGGTTGGTCAAAGCGGTCTTTGGCCAAGATGTTTCGACTTGATGACATGCGTTCATCAAGGTCCTCAGGTTGGATCCAACGCACAGTCTTTTTACCCATTGGTGTCATAACGACTTCAGCATTGTATTCATTTTCCATACGGTGTTTGAAAACTTCAAACTGAAGTTGACCAACGGCACCAAGCATGTATTCACCTGTTTGGTAGTTGGTGTAAAGCTGGATGGCTCCTTCTTGCACCAATTGTTCAATTCCTTTGTGGAAGGACTTCTGTTTCATAACGTTTTTAGCAGAAACTTTCATGAACAACTCTGGCGTAAAGGTTGGTAGTGGCTCAAATTCAAATTTGTTTTTACCTACAGTAAGGGTATCACCAACCTGATAAGTTCCTGTATCGTAAACCCCGATAATGTCTCCTGCCACGGCATTTTCAACATTTTCACGAGACTCGGCCATAAACTGAGTAACGTTAGAGAGCTTCGCTCCCTTACCTGTACGGGTTAGGTTAACACTCATACCACGCTCGAATTCACCAGACACGATACGAACAAAGGCAATACGGTCACGGTGACGTGGGTCCATGTTGGCTTGGATTTTGAAAACAAAACCAGAGAAATCCTTGTTAAGAGGATCAATCTCGTCGCCATCAACTGTCTTGTGGCCATGTGGTTCTGGCGCAAATTTGAGGAAGGTATCAAGGAAGGTTTGAACCCCAAAGTTAGTAAGGGCAGAACCGAAGAAGACCGGTGTCAATTCACCAGCTAAAATAGCTTCCTCAGAGAATTCATTACCCGCTTCTGTCAAGAGTTCAATATCTTCTTTAGCTTGCTCATAGAATGGGTTGTTGGCAAAAAGAGTATCACCATCTTCAATCTTGGCAAAGCGCTCGTCACCTTTATAGAGCTCCAAGCGTTCGTTATAGAGGTCATAAAGTCCTTCGAAGGCTTTACCCATACCGATAGGCCAGTTCATTGGGTAGCTGGCAATACCAAGCACTTCTTCCAACTCTTCCAAGAGGTCAAGTGGCTCACGTCCATCACGGTCCAATTTGTTCATGAAGGTGAAGACAGGAATACCACGGTGTTTGACAACTTCGAAAAGTTTTTTGGTTTGGGCCTCGATACCTTTGGCTGAGTCAACGACCATGACGGCAGCATCAACCGCCATAAGGGTACGGTAAGTATCTTCTGAGAAGTCCTCATGCCCTGGGGTATCAAGGATATTGACACGTTTGCCGGCATAGTCAAACTGCATCACAGATGAGGTTACTGAGATACCACGTTGTTTCTCAATATCCATCCAGTCTGATTTGGCAAAATTTCCGGTTTTCTTACCTTTTACGGTACCAGCTTCACGGATTTCACCCCCAAAGTAAAGCAATTGTTCAGTGATTGTTGTTTTACCAGCATCGGGGTGAGAGATGATGGCAAAAGTACGGCGTTTTTTGATTTCGTCTTGAATGCTCATAGTTTTCTTTCTTCTTTAAAAATTATCTTTTTGTTACTTTTCCTTAGTGGTATGGATGTCAGCAGCTTCTTTGTAAATCTCAAAAATCTCATGTCCCAGAGCTACCAATAGCAATAGGGTTTTTACCAGAACGAAAAGCAAGATCGTTGTAGCTCTTCTTTCAGAAAATTTCTGTCTTTTGAAAGCTACATTTGTTGTCAAGGCTTGCGATAATTCTCGCAGGCACAGCACTTTTATTATATCCAAATTACAGTGTGAAAGCAATTCTGAAAGCGTTTTGTGTTAGAATAAAACAAATAAAATGATTGGGAGATTGTTATGGAATTTGTTGGAGTACTTGTTTTTGTAACCCTTGTGGGAATGATTTTTAATGCCTACTTTCTGATTTTACCTTCACTTGTTTTTCCTTCACTTGGGATGAAAAAACATCAGATTCGGATAGGTACTGCTATTATAGCTATAATCATCAGTTGCTTATTTCCCTTATCCCTTTTTCTGATCCCAAGTATTATTTACACATTAAATATTTTTGCCTTATGTAAAAGTTTTTCAAAAGGCAAAGGACATAAAGCGGTTTGGATTGCACTTGAAATATTTTGCTTATTGTTATCTCCAATTCTAGCAGTCTACCTCTTTGGTTTTATGTTTGCCTTAGACGATTACTATTACTACCTATCTCTAATCATCCCACCATTTTGGGTTATGTGGATTTGGTCATGTCTTAATCTGAACAAGAAAATCAAAATAAACAAAATTATACTACACAGCACGATGGCAATCCTGCTCGTTCTTCCAACATTGACTATTTATGGCTATCGACATAACCCAACTGTATACGGTCGTAAGGTCTCTATCAACAGAGACGGCTTTAAACACATTTACTGGAACGAGCAGATTTTAGAACACGCCAAACATGTTGAACAGGTGATTGCCCTTGATATTATAGAAAACTATGAAAATGTTGAGAGCATTAAATTTACTGACGTTTATCAAAATAAATACTATTTTGAATCTCCAGATTCGTCTAACCGTTTTGAAGTTAAAGTACTTATCAATGGTAAATACGAAGCAACCTATGATATCAATTTATCTGCAAAAGACCCTATCGATCCAGAAGACAAATATGATAAAGGGGTTGAACTATATAGAATGTCATCTCATGGCGCTAAATTCATCTCAGAGAAGAATAATCTAAAGAAAGACAAAATTTTTACTCTTAAAGATTTAAATAATCCAAAATATCAAAAACTGCTTAAAAATACTGATATCACCTACTACCAGAAAAATGATATTTATAAACTAAAGAAAAACAACTGAGTCTGGTTTAGAAAAGATAAAAGCACGCTATCAACTTTCGGATAGCGTGTTTCTTCATTTATTTAATATTTGTCTTCAAAATGCTCCAGACCTTTTTTCAGGATTATCATGAGAATAATCAGAGCTCCTGAAACAGCAAGGTATTTGACAAATAAGGGAGTTCCCATAATAAATGGTGTGTGTTTAAGCATGCCATAGTTTCCACCGATGGTCTGATTAACTATTACCAAAGCTAGATTTAGTAATAAGGTAGCTACCACAATCAGCCGCTTGCTGATGGGATGAGTTTTATAACTATTAAAAATGACATTGAGGCTATTGACCAGTAGGGCATAGTGGCCAATTAGGAAAGAAAAGCCTGTAATATGTGGAAACTCATAGGGATCAAATACTGGATAAATCAATGCACAGTAGGTCCCGATGACTCCCATAATAGCGAAATAGCTCTTTATTCTACTATTTTTCAGGAGGAGAACAGCAAACATGGCCATGCGGCAATGGTAAAGGGGCAGACTAATGTAAAGTGGAAAGCCCTGCCAGAGGTACCAGGTATAAAGGGCAAAGAGTTGAATGGCTTGGATAGTGAGAAAGGTCCAACGCCATATCTTATTCTTATACCAACGCCAACTCAAGTAACTCAGAAGTACCATCGCCAAAAGCATAAGCAAATAATAGGGTAAAGGTATCTGGGGTGGATGAGTTTGGGTGGTTGTCAAAAAATCCTTCATTCTCTTCTCCTGCTGAAATTACTATGCCTGCTATTATATCAAATTTCAGGGTAAAGCAAAAACCTGCTTTAGAGAGCAGGTTAGAGAACTTAATCCTTGGCTTGGAGTTCTTCCACGACCTTGGCTAGGTTCATAGAGTTAGAGCCCTTGAGCAAGATTTGATCGTGCTCGCCTAGGCTTTCTTTGATTTGCTTAACCATAGCATCAAATTGGTCTTCGTCAGCTGTTTTCTTGAAATAATAGACATGACCAAGAGGGAACATTTGGCTAGCAAGTTGTGACAATTCTGCAATGTCTTCACCGTAGAAAATCACCGTATCAATAGCATCTGGTGTCAGACTTAGTATCATCTGTGTGTGAAGTTGCACGGACTGTTCACCGAGTTCTTTCATATCAGCTAAGACAGCGATTTTCTTTCCTTCTTCATTCTTAGGAATGGCTGAGAAGGTCTCCAAAATGAGCTTCATGGCTGTTGGATTGGCATTGTAGACATCTGAAAGGATATCGGCACCGTTAGCTGCTTTTTTCCATTCAGTACGGTTCTTTGTAAGCTGCAAGTTAGCAAGAGCTGAGAGGATATTTTCCTCAGTTACACCCAAATGTTTTGCAACATAGGCAGCAACCATGGCATTTGTGGCATTGTATTTTCCAGTGACTGGCAAGGTAACTTGTCCGTCTAGGAAGTTTGTTGAGAAGGTGAGGTGGTCTTTGAACTCTGTCAACTCAGAGACCGTAAGCTCCGCACCATCCCCAAAGCGTACCACGTCAAGATTGCTTGGCAAGAATGGATCGACGATAGGATCACTAGGTACAAGCAAGAGGCTACCATCAGGCATACCGTCTTGCATTTGCATTTTACCTTGAGCAATCTTGTCACGGCTACCAAAGAATTCCAAATGAGCCTCTCCGATTAAGGTAACAACAGCTGTTTTTGGCTTCGCCAAGGTTGACAAGAGGTGAATGTCTCCCATGTGGTCTTGCCCCATCTCAAGGACGATTTTCTCCGTATCGTCAGGCATGTGTAGGGCAGTATAAGGAAGACCAATCTCATTGTTGTAATTACCTTGGGTCTTGTAAGTACGATAGGTTGTGGCCAAGATATCATGAATCATGTCCTTGGTCGTTGTCTTACCGTTAGAACCAGTCACCGCAATAACGTCAACACCAGTCTTTTCAAGATAGTAGGCAGCCAGTTTTTGGAAGGCTTCAAGAGCATCATCAACTAGGATATGAGCTTGATCAGCCGATAATTCTTTTTCTGTGAATGTCGCTAGAGCACCATTGTCAAAGGCTGTTTGGATAAAATCATGTCCATCACGCGCACCTTTGAGCGGCAAAAAGAGGTCGCCCGCTGTAATCTTGCGGCTATCAAACTCAATTTGGTTAATGGCAACATCTTCATAGGCTGTGACATCATTTTTAGCGCCAACAACCTTGGCAATTTCATGGAGTGTCAGTTTCATCTTAAAATCCTCTGTTTTATTTTTACAAGTCTGGCAAGAAATAAGATTTTCTTGCCCGCAATCACTCCCAATTATATCACAAATCAGGCTAGCTTTTGCTTGGGAGATGAATTTGTTACAATGGTTGATGAAAGGATTGGGCATGACAAAGAAAAAATTAATCACTCTCTCTAAAGGAGAGGAAAATATAAATAGCGACTGCCAAAGTATTGAGGAACCTAAAGGATGGCGCTTTGATTGGAGAAAGATAATCCCACTAGAGCCAACAGCTGAATTGATTATCTTAGTGCTGCTTGCACTGCTGTATGGTGGTTTTTATTATTACAAGCACTATACGGTCAATGAAAGCAATATCTACGGACTTTGGCAATCCGAAAACCACACGCTAGCCATTTCTTATGAACACATCCGAAGACATGGTGATACGAATTGGCAAGTCGTCCAGGATGCCAAAACGATAATCAATGTTGCAGATACTCGTACTATCAAAAAAATGAATGACGAAACACTCCATATTGAGGTCTATGCTCCAGATAATATCCTCTCAAAACTTCCTCAAAAAGGCGGTTACAATTACTTGGAAATGTATGTACGAAAAGGGAATCTCCTAACTTATGATGGCGAGTCCTACAAGCGTATCAATTCTGGAAACAAGACTATTACTTGGAAAGATGGTTCTACCAGCCCTTATGGTGAACGGAAAACCAACCTATCTACAATTGTTCAAACTATCTATCGTGGAATTCTGGGACTGGGCTTCTTCCTTGTTATTTTAGAGGCTCGGCAAAAGAGGAGAGAAAAACTCAATGAGACACCAAACAAACAAAAAATACGCTGACCGAAAGAAACTCAATCGAAAGTATCAGTCACAAAAAGCATATCGAAAAGAACAAAAACGTAAAACGGGATGGCGAGCACGCTGGGATAAATTTACAGACCGTTTAGCCAACATTGTTGGGATATGTTTCCTACTCATGATACCGATTTTCATCGTCTATATGATTTTCTTTGACGATGGGGTTTCTAAAGATGGTATCTACGGTCTGTGGCAATCTGAAAATCATCAGCTTGCCATATCATATGAAGATGGTTCAAAGGGAAGTAAGCGTGATTGGGATATTGTTCAAGATGGAAAAGTCCTCATTAAAAATGAACGCGTTGATGATATTAAACGCTTAGAGGATGGGACCCTCTACATTGAAGTTTATGCCAAGGAAAGTCTGTTTTCAGACCTTCCCACAAAGAACGGCTACAACTATTTAAATATGTATGTCCGTAAAGACAATTACTTGACCTATGATGGCGAATCCTACAAACGAATGGATGATGAGGACAAAAGCATTACCTGGAAGGATGGTTCTACCAGCCCCTATGGTCAACGAATAACCTTGTTTGATCGTCTGAAACCTTATATCGTATTTGGAATTATTGGTTCTATGATTTTGTATGTCATTTTTGTCGATTGGAGAATAAAAAGAAATCTAAAAAGGAAAAATAGGCTAAATGAGGCATCTACTAAAGAGAAAATACGCTGACCGACAGAAAATTAATATAAGTGACCATTCACAAAATGAATATCGAAGAACACAAAAGTACAAAACTGGATGGCGAGCACGTTGGGGTAAATTCAAAGACCGTTTAGTCAAGATTTTGAGTATTTGTTTTCTAATCATGGTACCTATAGTCAACATCTATATTAGATTCTTTTATGATGGTATCAGTGAAAATAGTATCTACGGGCTATGGCAGTCTGAAAACCACAAGCTTGCTATTTCCTATAACGAAGGAGGAAGAAGTCGTAAGTACGATTGGGAGATTGTACAAGATGGAAAGCTCCTTATCAAAAATGCTCGAACTCAGAAAATTAAAGGTCTTAAAGATGGAACCATCTACATTGAAGTTTACGCCAAGGAAAGTCTGTTCTCAGACCTTCCCACAAAGAACGGCTCTAACTATTTGAATATGTATGTACGGAAGGATCATTATTTGACTTATAATGGGGAGTCCTACAAAAGGATTGATGATAGGGACAAAACCATTACTTGGAAAGATGGCTCTACCTCGGTCTATGGTGAACGCAAAACTTTTTTTGATTATATTGACGCTTTTCTTTCTTGGGGAATCGTGGGAGCTGCTTTCTTGCCAATTATTGTCATTGGGTGGAGAAACATAAAAAACAAAAAGGTAAGAAAAAAATCAGCCTAAAACAAACAAACCACCCCTGCTTCTAGCTGAGCTAGATAGCCACGGGGTGGTTTGTTTTATTCTTATTAAGCTAGACTTGCTCCTTAAAGAAGAACTAGTCTTATTTCACTTCGCCACCTTCAACCACGAGGTCATCAGCTTTAGCTGCATCACCGTAAGTTGGGTGAAGTGTTTTTTCATAATCTTTGTGGAAGAAATTCTCTTCACCAAGTTTCTTAATGTCTTTATTGATAAAGTCAAGGAGTTCTTTGTTACCTTTTTGAACGGCTGGGGCAATGGTATCTGGGTCACCAAGTGATGTGATTCCAACTTCGTAACCTTTATTTTCTAGAGCCCAAGCAAGAACTTCTGTATTATCAGTTGAGAAGGCATCGCCACGACCATCAAGGAGGGCTTGGTAAGCATCGCTATATTGGTCATACTTTTGCAATTTGATATTTGGGTAGTTCTTTTCAAAGTAAGTTTCAGCAGTTGTTCCCTTAGTAACAATCAAAGTCTTACCTTCAAGTTCTTTAACGTCCTTAATGACCTTGTCTTTAGGTGACACCACACCGATTGAGACTTTCATGTAAGGAAGGGCGAAGTCCACTTGTTTCTTACGTTCATCAGTTACTGTAAAGTTAGCAAGGGTAATATCTACCTTGTTTGAAATCAAGAATTCTGCACGGTTGGCCGCATCTACTGAGACGTATTTAGGTTTAACACCCAAGTCTTTTGCCAAACGGTTCCCAAGTTCAATATCGTAACCTTGGTAAGCACCCTTGTTATCTACATAACCGAAAGGTTTCTTATCCGCAAAGACGGCGATACGGAGTTCACCACTCTTCTTAATTTCTTCAATGGTACGTGCTTTAGCTGTTGATTTACCAGAGCTACTGTTACTTGAGCAAGCAGTCACTGCTACCAAGGCAAAGACGAGGGCTAATAGGGCAAAAATTTTCTTTGTTAATTTCATAAATATCTCCTAAAATATTATATTTTTACTAAAAACAATGGGTTACAAATAGGCACCAAACTGACTGAAATCAAAGACATTGAGGAACTCTTGAGCTCGCTGTGTCTTTGGATGATTGAAGAATTCTTCAGCAGTACCTTCCTCAGCGATGACTCCCTTATCCATAAAGATAATACGGTCAGCGATGGCACGCGCAAACTGAAGCTCATGGGTGACAATCAACATGGTACGCCCTTCTTGAGCGAGGTCGTTAATCAATTCCAGAACCTCACGAACCATCTCAGGGTCAAGCGACGCCGTCACCTCGTCAAAGAGGATAACTTCAGGATGCATGAGCAGGGAGCGGACAATGGCCACACGCTGCTTTTGACCACCTGACAGTTGTCGTGCGAAGCTATGCTTCTTGTCCAGAAGTCCCACACGATCCAAAAGTTTCTCAGCCTCCGCAATGACTTCTTCCTTGTTACGTCCTTGAGCTTTGACTGGACCCAAGATCAGATTTTGTAGGATATCCAAGTGTGGAAAGAGGTCATAACTTTGAAAGACCATTCCGATTTTCTGACGAATCAGGTGGAAATCCTTCTTACTGCCAGTGATAGACTTGCCATCCAGGAGAATATCGCCTCCTTGAATGGTCTCCAAGCCATTGATGCAACGTAGCAAGGTCGATTTCCCACAACCTGAGGAACCCAGGATAACAACGACTTCACCTTGTTTAACATCCAAGGAGATGCCTTTGAGAATCTCATTGTCCCCAAAGGACTTTCTCAAATCCTTGATTTGTAAAATGCTTTCTGTCATCTTAGTTCCTCCAACGATTTTCAAGATAAGTAGACAGCTTAGATACTGGATAACAAATGGCAAAATAAAGAATCAAAATCGTGCCATAAATCCAAAAAGAAGCTGTTGGAATAGTCAGGCGGTTACTGTCGATAATCTGCTGACCAACCTTGGTCACCTCAACCACCCCAATCAAAACCACCAAGGACGTCGTTTTAATCATCCGTGTCACCAGGTTAATAGCCTGAGGCAACAAGCGACGCAAGACCTGTGGAATAATCACATAGGTATAGAGTTGACCATTGGTTAGACCAAGGGCCCTTCCGCTCTCAAACTGGTGTCTAGGTAGTGACGTGATTGATCCACGCACCAAATCACCCATCTCAGCCGTTCCCCAAAGGGTAAAGACGATAATAGCCGATAGCTCGCCTGAGATGTTGATGTTAAAGTTCCTAGCAAGACCAAAATAAACAATAAATAGCAAGACCAACTGGGGCATGATACGAATAAATTCCAGATAAATACGTGACAAAAAACGAACAATCTTAGACTTCGAAGTCATGACAATTCCAAAAAGGGTTCCTAGTAAAAGGGACAGAAGAACTGAGACGATGGAAATTCCAATAGTTACGCCTAAACCTTGTAAGATACGTAGGAAATTATTCCCCTGAAGAAGAACCTGAAAGCCCGAATCCTGCATAGCGTAACCTCCTTTCAATCCAACTAAAGACTAGAGAAATCGGCAGCAACATCAAGAGATAAGCCACCACCAACATACCTAGAGCTACATCGGTTTCGTAGTAAAGACCAATCAAATCCTTGGCCACATACATCAAATCCGCCAAGGCTACCGCTGAGAATACTGACGTTTCCTTGATAAGGAAGATGACGTTAGCACTAAATGACGGAAGCGCCACAGCCACTGCCTGAGGAAGGACCACATAGCGAAAGACTTGGAATGGCGTCAAACCAATAGACAACCCCACTTCATGCTGGGTCTGACTAACAGCCTCTATGCCACTTCGGAAGGACTCCGCCATATAGGAACCACCCAAGAAAATCAAACCTACCACAGCACAAGCCTCTGACGATAGAACCAAACCTATACGAGGCAAGCCAAAGTAGAGAAAGAAAAGCTGAATCAAGAGCGGCGTATTACGAGATAACTCAATATAAGCCGTCGAAAGCTGACTCAAAATCGGTACTCGATAATGACGAATAACACTCACCACCAAGCCCAAAAGGAAGGAACCAAGAATCCCCAGAACGGCAATATGTAAGGTTAAAAAGAATGCCTTCTGATAAAAGGGCAAATACTGTTGAACAATGGACCAGTCCAAAACTTACCTCCTCATTTAAGATACAAAGGGCGTAGAAAATTCCGTAAGGCAAATAGGAAACTGACGACGTGTGCTGGCACACTAGGAAGTTTATCTTTTGCTCTAGGAATTTAGCCTGTGTTCAATTCCATAAGATACAAAGGGCGTGTAAAATTCCGTGAGCATTCACTGCCATCTACTTCTAGCCCTTTGACCTTCACTCGCCCCTGATAATCATTGCGGTACGCAAATCTTCATCAAACACGAACGAATTGCTTTATTTCATTTGAAACGTTAGATTTATTCTACCACCTGTTAGATTATTTGGATAATATGTATTTTTTATCGAGGTGATAAAGAAAAGATATAAATAAAATCTGGATTTCTGTAAAGAAAAAAACACCTCAGTCTCAGAGATTTCTCCGAGACTAAGATGTCTGTGTTTTAGATACTATTTCTTAAATCAAATGGCTTTCACGTTTGTCGAACATTTCTTGTCCCAAGGCTACCAATTCCTTGATAAGGTCTGAGTAAGAAAGTCCCATATTTTCCCAAAGAAGTGGATACATTGACCATTGGGTGAAACCTGGCATAGTGTTAAGCTCGTTAAGGTAGATGGCTCCATCCTCTGTCAGGAAGAAATCACAGCGAGCAAGACCGCAACCACCAAGGGCACGGAAGGCCTTGGCCGCATAGGCACGCATTTGCGTCATGACTTCTGCAGGCACGTGAGCTGGGATGTCCATGGTGATTTTATTGTCAATGTACTTGGCTTGGTAATCATAGAAAGCCACGTCTTTGACTACTTCACCTGGATCTGTCGTTTTGATATTTGTATTACCAAGGATACCAACTTCGATTTCACGGGCAACCACACCTTGCTCGATTAAGATACGGCTATCATATTTGAGAGCCAGATCAATCGCTGCACGAAGCTCTGATTCATTTTCAGCTTTAGAAATCCCAACAGATGACCCCATGTTAGCAGGTTTGACAAACACTGGGAAGGTCAATTTTTCAAGCGTCTCTGCTACTGCTGCTTCCAAATCTTCACCCTCGATGAAGACTGTGTAGGCAACCTGAGGTACACCAGCAACTTCAAGAATGTGTTTGGTCATAATCTTGTCCATAGCCACACTTGAAGAAAGAACATTAGTACCCACATATGGCAATTTGAGGGTTTCGAGGAAACCTTGGATAGAACCATCCTCACCCATTGGACCATGAAGAACCGGGAATACTACAGCGCCTTCTTCATAAATATCGCTTGGTTTGATAGCCTGACTAGCCACAACTGTGTCATTAGTCATAAGCTTCTCGTCATCACCTGGTGTTTCTGTAAATTCTTGTGTTTTGATAAAATCACCAGACTGAGTGATAAAGTAGGTTTTAACCTCAAATGCGCTGTAATCCACCGCACGCATAACACTCTCAGCTGAGAGCACAGACACTTCACGTTCTGCTGAACGTCCACCGTAGAGAAGGATAAGAGTTTGTTTAGACATAGGTATACCGTTTTCTTTTCTTGATTTTCTAGTCTCAATTTTGAGAACATAATTACCTTAATCATATCACAAAAGGAAGGGATTTTCAAAAAGATTATGGGTAGAGAAAAACAGCCTAAGAGCTGTTTCATTCCTGTCTTAAATTTCATCACCAAGTTCGAACTTAGTACCTTTGAGGGCACGTTTGAGAGACCACTTCCATGGTTTCCCTTCAATAGTGACTTGTTTGTTTTCGAGGTCAACTTTAACATTCTCAACGCCTTTAACAGCAGAGAGTTTTTCGGTAACGGTGTTGACACAACCTTGGCATTTCATTCCTGTAATGTTATATGTTTTTGTCATTTTTCTTTCTTCCTTTTCTTTAAATTGTTTTTTTGATACACGTCTTAATTGATAGAGGGCATAAGCAATCGACACTTAGACTTTGCGACGTTTGAGACGCAGAGCATTGAGGACGACTGAGACAGAGCTAAAGCTCATAGCCAGTCCTGCTATCATTGGGTCAAGAAGCGGGCCACCAAAGAGGTGGAGGACACCCATGGCCACTGGGATAGACAGGATATTGTAGATAAAGGCCCAGAAGAGGTTCTCTTTAATCGTTGTGATTGTCGCCTGACTAATTTTCAAGGCCTTAACGACATCCATGAGGTTGGGTTTCATAAGGACCATATCGGCACTTTCCATGGCAATATCTGTCCCAGAACCCATGGCAATACCGATATCTGCAGTCGCAAGGGCTGGGGCATCATTGATACCATCACCAACCATGATGACTGATTTTCCTTCTGCTTGAAGGTCGCTAATCACCCTAGATTTCTCTTGCGGAAGCACTTGACTGATAACACGCTTGATACCAACCTTTTGAGCGATGGCTTGAGCTGTTTGGTCATTATCACCAGTCAACATGATGACTTCTTTGCTCATTTGATGAAGAGCGGCCACCATATCGGCGCTATCTGCTTTAACCTGATCAGCTACACCAAAGAGTCCGATTAACTTACCATCTTCAGCCAAGAAAATAGGTGTCTGACCATCCGCTGTCAAGCTTTGGAAATCAGCTTGTGCTGAAGTCAAGTCGACTTTTTCCTCAGCCATAAGAGTTTGATTCCCAGCTAGATAAGTTTTGCCTGCATAGCTTGCAGTTAGTCCTCGTCCAGTCAAACTTGAGAAATTGTCCATCTCTAACAAGTCCAAGTTAGCATTTTCTGCTGCCACAAGGATGGCTTGACCCAAAGGGTGTTCGGACTTGGCTTCCAAGGATGCCAAAAGTTGCAAGGCTGCTCCGCTATTGTCATAAGTATAGCTAGAAGCGAGCTGAGGTTTACCCTGAGTAATGGTTCCTGTCTTGTCAAAAACGAGAACATCAGCCTTGTGAGCTAACTCGAGCACATCTCCACGCTTATAGAGAATACCATGCTCGGCACCAAGCCCTGTACCAACCATGATGGCTGTCGGTGTCGCAAGTCCCAATGCACATGGACAAGCAATAACCAAGACGCTGACTGCTACAGTCATAGCGAAGGTAAAGGTTTGTCCCATGATAAAGTACCAGAAGAGACCTGAAACAAGGGCGATAGCCATGACAACGGGAACAAAGACCGCTGACACCTGATCGGCAATCTTAGCAATCGGTGCCTTGGTTTGTTGGGCATCCTCAACCAATTTGATGATTTGGGAAAGCAAGGTGTCCTTACCAATCTTTTCAGCTTCATAAATCAAGCTACCCTGACCATTAATAGAACCTGCAAAAACTGGTTTACCAGCTGATTTTTCAATAGGGAGTGACTCACCTGTAAGCATACTCTCATCAATAGCAGAGCTACCAGAAATCACTCGACCATCCACGGCTATCTTTTCCCCAGGTTTGACCACAATATGGTCACCAAGAACAACCTTATCCACAGGAAGCTTGACTTCCTTACCATCACGAAGGACAGTTGCTTCCTTGGCTGACAAGTGCATAAGTTTCTTAATAGCTTCTGAAGTTCGACCCTTAGAGAGGGTTTCAAAGTACTTCCCTAGAGTAATCAGGGTCAAGATAACAGCCACTGACTCAAAATAAAGTTGGTGGGCGTGATGGGCATGCCCCAATGAAATGTGGTAAGTACCATAGAGACTATAAAGAAAGGCTGCCGACGTTGCCAAGGCTACCAAGGCATCCATGTTAGGATGACCCTTGGCCAAGGTACGAAAACCATTACTATAGAAAGAACGGCCTAACCACATGACGGGCACTGTCAAAACTAGCAACACCAAGGCATAAGTCAAAGCTGCATGATGAGGAGACAAGAAGTTTGGCACAGGTAGACCGACCATTGGCCCCATAGCTAGATAAAAGAGAGGAATGGTGAAGACCGATGACCAAATGAGGCGCTCACGCACCTTGTGAATCTTGTCTTCTTCACGTTCTTCCTGACTTTTAGCTGTATCTGGGTTGTAGACTTCAGCCGCATAACCAGCGTCAGCTACAGCCTTTTCAATAGTTTCTGGACTAACCTTATCCCCAGCATAATCTACAGACATTTTTTCGGTGGTTAGGTTAACCACAGCCTTGTCCACACCATCCAACTTATTAACAGCATTTTCAACGTTGGCTACACAGGATGCACAGGTCATCCCATTAACCACAAAGGTTTCTTTTGCCATTTCCTATATCACCTCCATATGATGCCCACAAGCACATTGGCCAGGCACACAGTCACAAACCACCTGATCCACAGGTTCTTTTGCTAAAAGCAAGGCCTGTAACTTGTCCACATCAGCTTGTGTCATCGGCGTCTTCTCGATGAGTTGACCCAACAAGTCGCTGTGTTTGGTCAAACAAATCTTGTCAAAAACTGCCTCTAAAGCTTGAAAATTCGCTTCATCCTCACCCAAGCTGGCTTGATAGATAAACCCTCGTCCTTGACGCTGACTAGTTAGGTAACCCTTGTCCGCCAAACGCCCAAGCAAGGTCTTAACTGTCGAAGCCGACCAGTCTAGCTTCTTAGCTAGAATCGCTATAATCTCTGAAGAAGTCGCTTGCCCCTTAGCCCAGAGCACTCGCATGACTTCCCATTCCGCAGATGAAATTGTCAGCATGATAGCTCCTTTCTGAATGTTGTTATTTGTTTACGTTTGTAGATTTATTTTAACGCTATCGTGAAAACGTGTCAAGGGTTTTGTTTACATTTGTAGATTTATTTTTTAAAAAATTTCCAAGACCACTTCAAGGACCTTGGAACGCTTTCATTATCTTAGGCAAAAAATTATGACTTTAGATTTTTCTGATACAGTTTAGTCATAAGCATTATTCCCAAGACGAGTATAATGACTGGAAGACTGTATCCCAAATAAATCGTAGTGACCTGCAGACCTCTCTTGATAAGCATACCACTGACAAATACAACAATCCCTGTCAAAACCTGATTCAAGACTTCAATTTTCAAATAAAGATTGTTGAGCTGTAGGGGATTCAACTTCTCTTGTAGGTAAACATTTTGCGAGATTCCAGATATCGTTTGGCCAACTGCTAAAAAGATATAGCTAAGCAAAACAGTCGGTAGGTTAGGTACGAATGGAAAGACGACAACGTAACCCAAATAGACAAGAGAGCCTAACAAGTAAACGGTCATAGGGGAGTATTTAGTGAGACTTTTGAAAGATAGAATTGAACTCGTTGCTAGAAAGACAATGGCTAAGAAGGACAGAGAGAAAGAATAGGCCTGACTAGAAATACCGACATCTTTGGTCAGGAAGATAACCTCATATGCATCATATAAGACACCCACTGACTGTAAGAGTATAGTCATCATAACCATCTTAAGGACGATACTCTGCCTTCCAAAAATAGGACTACCTTGACTGGAAGAAACCTCCTCTTCTGATTCATTCTCACGGTCAAAAATAATCGGTCCCAGTTTAAACAATAAGAGGGTTGCTAGTAGCGTTAGCACACTGTAGACCAAAAATAAGCTTCCTAAATCAAGGCTACCCCAGAGACCAACTATCATAGGTGCTAAGAAATAGGAAGCTGACCCAATCATGGTATAGGTACTGTTAAATTTTTGTAAGTTGACTTTTTTAACAAGCACAGGCACCGCTGAGGACAACAAACTGTTAAAGTAGGTTGTCAACACTTCAGTCAGAACCACCAAAGCAAATACAAAAACACTGCCCATGGCAAGATAGATCAAAGCCAGACAGACTGCCTTAAGCAATTCAATACCAATCAAAACATATTTTTTATTTGCGATTTTTCCTACAAATTGATGTCCCACATTGGCAAGAATCCCTCCTAAGAATTTGGCAATCCATAGCCCTAAGACATAGTCCACCGAGATTTTAGAGAAGATAATGCTCAGTGCTATCGCATAACCGTACTCGATAATCAGCGACAAAAACCTATTAAGGAAAATAATTCTGGAATTGTTGGTAAACATTAATGATTTCTAAACCTTTTCTTTTTCATTGTCCTTATTGTAACACTGAGCATACTAGCCTTCAATAGTTCAACGCATTAAAAAAGCACCTCCTAAGAGGTGTCACACTTTACTAAGATAAAATTGAGTTAACAAGGCTACGTCCAAAATCCCTACCTTCACCATACAAAAATGTAAACATGTTAGGGTAAATAATAGCCAAGCAAATTATCATAAAGAGTATTGCCAGAGCTTTCTTGTGTGATACAAAGAATGACAAGATATGATAAATCATGTTCAAAGATGCCTTTTCTTCCTTTTTTTTAACTCTAAATAAGCTATAAAATCATTCTATAGTTTTCGAAAAGAAAAAAATAGTGACATCTATGTCACTAAAAAACCTTATTCATTTGATACAAGATATACGAAAGCTGATTACGAGATTTAACCCTCAGCTCAAGCCCTTGTAGAGATACAAGGCACCAACTAAAAGGAAAATCAGTGCATAGTGATTCTCTCCCCGACAGAAAAAGAGTAAGGCTCCTATTAAGAAACAGCCCCCTAGTATTACCCTCAATGATACTTTCATTTGTCTACCTTCTTTCTATAAGTAAGACGAAAATAAAAACAAGAGATACATTTAATTCGCTACAATCCACCCATATTATAAGCTTGATAACTAAGAAAATCAAATCGTCCCCAAAGAATGATTTTGAGGAAAAAATACTCCCCATTTCTGGAGAGTATCATCTACTATTTTTCAAAATGTGAACCGAATGTAACAAATTCAGCGACTTCTTTTTCCTTACCGTCGTGGAGGTCACGGACAATTTTTGATCCCACGATAACACCGTCTGACACAGCATTAAAGCGTTTGATGTCTTCCTCTGTTGATACACCGAAACCTGTGAGAACTGGAATGTCAGCATGAGCAGTCAAGTTAGCCAAGTGTTTATCAAGGTCATCACGGTAATTACCAGTCTTACCAGTAACGCCATTAATGGCAACGGCGTAGATAAAGCCTTCTGCACCATCAATCAACTGTTTCTGACGGTCAATACCTGTAGTCAAGCTTACTAAAGGCACGAGAGCAATATCACTGTCTTTCAAATAAGGGGTAATAAAGTCAGCATGTTCGTCTGGCAAATCAGGAATAATGAGCCCCTTGACAGATGTATCTGCCAGGTCCTTAACAAAGGCTTCAATACCATATTGATAAACTGGGTTGATGTAGGTCATGATAACCAAAGGTACCTGTGTTTTTTGTTCTTGAAGCTTCTTGATAATAGCTGTCAAAGTCACATCTTTAGCCAAACTACGTTGTCCTGCTAGTTCAATAACAGGACCATCGGCCACAGGGTCTGACCATGGAATACCCACCTCAATAGCTGAGACACCACTATTTTCCAAGAGAGCGATAGTCTCAAAGAGTCCGTCTAGACCTTTAGCGTGGTCACCAGCCATGATATAAGGTACGAAAATACCGCGTTTACTGTCTTTGATAGCTTGTAGGTGTTTTGTTAGTGTTTTTGTCATGGTTTATTTCCCTTCTGCTTCAGCTTCAGCTTCGAAACGTTCTTTAACCTGCATAACGTCCTTGTCCCCACGACCTGAGAGGCAGACGATGAGGCTTTGGTCTGGCGACATCTTAGCTGCCACTTTTTGCGCAAGTGCAATGGCATGGCTAGACTCAAGAGCTGGGATAATACCTTCCAAACGTGACAGAAGTTTGAAGCCTTCAAGAGCTTCTTCGTCTGTGATAGAGTCGTAAGTCGCACGGCCAATTTCGTTGAAATAACAGTGCTCAGGACCAACCCCTGGGTAGTCCAGACCAGCTGAGATAGAGAAGGCTTCCATGATTTGACCATGAGCATCTTGGAGGACATCCATAAGCGCTCCGTGAAGGATACCTGGACGGCCTTTGGCAAAGGTTGCGGCATGTTTTTCAGTATCAAGCCCCAAACCAGAAGCCTCAGCACCATACATGGCTACTGATTTATCATTAACAAATGGGTAGAACATACCGATAGCATTTGAACCACCACCGATACAAGCCATTACAGCATCAGGCAATTTACCACCAGAAATCTCTGCATATTGGCGTTTGGCTTCACGACCGATGACAGATTGGAAGTCACGAACAATTTCTGGGAACGGTGCAGGACCAAGGGCAGATCCCATGATATAGTGCGTATCCTCGATACCTGCAACCCAAGCACGAAGGGCAGCATTTACAGCGTCCTTAAGCACGCGCGAACCATCTGTTACGCTAAATACCTTGGCACCAAGCAACTCCATACGGAAAACGTTAAGCGCCTGACGTTTAACATCTTCCTCACCCATATAGATCGTACAATCCATGTCGAAAAGGGCTGCGGCTGTCGCTGTTGCAACACCGTGTTGACCTGCACCCGTTTCGGCGATGATTTTCTTCTTGCCCATACGTTTGGCAAGCAAGACTTGACCAAGGGCATTGTTAATCTTGTGGGCACCTGTGTGGTTAAGGTCCTCACGTTTAAGATAAATTTGCGCTCCACCGATATGATCAGTCAAACGTTTGGCGTGGTAAAGTGGCGTCTCACGGCCCACATAGTTTTTGAGGAGATCATCCAATTCCGCTTGGAAACTTGGATCCTCCTTGGCTTCACGATAGGCCTTGTCCAATTCAATAACAGCTGTCATCAGCGTTTCTGGAACGAACTGACCACCGAATTTTCCGTAAAATCCTTTTGCATCAGGTTGTTGATATGTCATGCTTTCACTCTTTCTATAAATGCTTTAATCTTGTCTAAATCTTTGGAACCATCTGTCTCGACACCTGAGGACACATCTAAGGCATAGGGGTGGAAAATCTCCTTGACCTCTGCCACATTGTCCACAGTTAAGCCACCAGCGATGAAATAATCCTGCTCAATCTGCTTATCAGCCAAGAGTTGCCAGTCAAAGGTCTGACCACTACCAGCAATGGGAGCATCAAAGAGAAGATAATCCGCCTGGCTCTTGACTTGAGAATCGCTATCTGAAATCTGAATAGCTCGAATAACTGGTACTGAAATCTTTGGAATCAGAACTTCATCAAAACTTCCATGAATCTGAACGATATCTAAAGGAACCTGACCAATCGCTTCTTCCAGTTCCTCAAGACTTGGTGAAACAAAGACACCGACGACTTTTGTTTGGGCTGTCACCCCTTTAGCCAGCTGGTGAGCTTGCTCAAGACTCACTTGGCGCTTACTCTTGGCGAACACAAAGCCAATGTAGTCAGCACCTGCTTCAACTGCAGTTGCCACCGCTTCTGGTGTCGATAGTCCACAAATTTTAACCTTTGTCAATTTGCAACTCCTTGACCTTTTCAGCCACATTGTCAGCCGTCATAAGGGCAGTTCCTACCAGAATTCCATTAAAATATGGGGCAACTAAGGCAGCATCCTGACCTGTAAAAATAGCCGACTCAGAAATATAAACAGGTTTGTCCTTGAAATGCGTTGATAACTCAAGACTGGTGTTAATATCTGTCTCAAAAGTGACCAAATTACGGTTGTTAACGCCGATAATCTCAGCACCAATACGATGAGCCACTTCCAATTCTGGCAGATTATGCGTTTCAACCAAGACTTCCAAGCCAAGGCTTGTCGCAAAATCATAGAGCTCCTTGAGACGAGCTTCTGGCAAGGCCGCTACAATCAAGAGAATGACTGTCGCACCCGCATTACGACTACGCACAATCTGTTTCTCATCAATAATAAAGTCCTTAGCCAAGGTTGGAATAGCCACCTGTGACGAAATTTCTTTCAAATAGGAAATATCACCCTTGAAGAAAACCTCATCCGTCAAAACAGAAATCATGGCTGCTCCATTTTCCTCATAGGTCTTGGCCTGAGCCACAATATCCACATCTAGGTTAATATCACCCATACTTGGACTAGCTTTTTTCACTTCAGAAATAATTTGCAGCTTGTTTTGATTTGACTTGAGAAAATCATAAAGACGATAGGTATGACGCAAGGGCTGCAAGTCTTCCATGACCAACTGGGCTACTTCTTTTTCTTTTTGTTCTAAGATTGTTGGGAGAAAGGCTTTACTCATACTTGTACCTCTTGGAGTTGGCGAAGTTTCTCTAGGGCTGAGCCGTCCGCAATCAATTGACGAGCAAGCTCAACACCTTCCTTAATAGTCTCAACCTTACCATTGGCAAAGAAGCCGAGACCTGCATTAAGCACTGTTGTTTCAAGATAAGGACTAGCTTCATTTTTCAAGACACTAAGGAGAATCTCTGCGTTTTCCTTGGCATCACCACCTGTGATGTCAGACAACTCAACCTTTTCCATACCCAAATCTTCATAAGTGAAAGTGTGCTGGCTGATGTGACCATCTTCCAAAAGGGTGTAGGTGTTAGTGCCATAGAGGGCAGCTTCGTCCATATTGTCAGGACCTGTGATAATAACCGCACGTTTACGTCCCAACTGTTGAATAGCATTAGCAACAATTTCTTGTAATTCCACACGATAGAGCCCCATGAGTTGTGTCTCAAGGTCAAGCGGATTAGCCAGTGGCCCAACCAAGTTCATAATCGTTGGAATCCCAAGAGCTTGGCGAGCTGGACCGATAAAACGCATAGCTGGATGCATGGTTTGAGCAAAGATAAAGGCCAAACCAACCTTGTCAAGTGCTTTAGATAGGGTTTCTGGTGATGCCGCAACGTTGATTCCAAGGGCTTCAAGGACGTCAGCCGAACCAGATTTAGAGGAAATCGAACGGTTACCAGCCTTGGCCATACGAATACCGCCTGCTGCTAGGACAAAGCAAACAGTAGTCGAAATGTTGAAGCTATAAGACTGGTCCCCACCAGTTCCACAGTTACACATAGCATCTGTGAAAGTCTCAGGCAAGACAGTCGCATGTGATTTGAGGGCACGCACGATACCTGTGATTTCATCTGCTGTTTCTCCCTTAGTCTTAAGCCCCATAAGGAAGGCAGCGATTTGGCTTTCTGAGACTTCATTTTTGAGAATGCGGTCAAAGACTGCTTGGACTTGGTCTTGAGACAAGTCTTGACGGTTTGAGATTTGTAGGAATATTTCTTTCATATCTGTTTTCCTTTTAAAAACTGTTCAATATTTTCTGATGCACGCGAGAGGTTTTGAGCGTAGACAAATCTAGTCCAAAAACTGTCCAACTAGCCTGCAACAATTTTTACGAAATTTTCAACCATCTTAAGCCCATCTGGACTTCCGATACTTTCTGGGTGATATTGCAAACCGTAAATAGGTAGCTCCTTATGTTGAATGGCCATGATTTCTTGATCATCAGTTGTGATAGCTGTCACATCAAAGTCCTCTGGCATTTGGTCAACAACGATGGAATGGTAACGCATGATTGGGACATCATTGTCGATATCCTTGAAAATAGGCGATGGCGTTTCAAAAGTGATGTTACTTTGTTTTCCATGCATGACATTTTTAGCCAAGCCAAGTTTACCACCAAAAGTTTCCGCAATAGCCTGATGCCCCAAGCAAATTCCCATCATCGGTTTTTTACCAGCGAAATCCTTAATCAAGGCTTCCATTTTACCCGCATCAGCTGGCCAACCTGGACCTGGTGAAAAAACTAGCCCGTCAGCTTTTTCCGCCTCTTCATAGAGGGTCTCGTCATCGTTACGCAAGACCTTTACCTCTGTAAATGTCCCTAGGTATTGTGCCAAATTATAGGTAAAAGAGTCATAGTTATCAACTAATAAAATCATTGGGCATCTCCTATTCTTGTCATAGCTTTCGCCTTGTTAATCGTTTCGTAAAATTCATTTTCAGGAACACTATCGTAAACAACACCTGCACCTGCTTGAACATAGGCTTTTTGATTTTTGAGAATCATGGTACGGATGGCAATGGCAAAGTCCATATCTCCTGTCGCAGACAGATAACCAATAGCTCCCGCATAAATACCACGTTTTTCCTGCTCAAGCTCATAGATACGGCGCATGGCACGAATCTTAGGTGCTCCTGATACGGTTCCAGCTGGTAGGGTTGATTTAAGCGCATCAAGTGCTGTCAATTCCGGCAAGAGTTGCCCCTTAACCACACTGGTAAGGTGCATCACATAGCGGAAATACTCAACCTCCATATACTTGGTCACCTTGACCGTACCATTTTTAGCAATCTTACCAATATCATTACGTCCCAAGTCAACCAACATACGGTGTTCCGCAGTTTCTTTGACATCATGTGAGAGTTCATCCGCCAAAGCAGCATCCTCAGCTTCATTGGTACCACGAGGACGAGTTCCAGCAATCGGATTGGTTACCACCTCTCCATTTTTCACTGAAACCAAACTCTCTGGACTAGCACCAATCACCTGATAATCTCCAAAATCGTAGAAATAAAGATAGTTTGATGGGTTGGTCACACGCAAGTTACGGTAGTAATCCAAAGGATCTCCCTCAAAGTCCGCTGAAAAGCGTTGACTAAGCACACATTGGAACATGTCTCCCTCACGAATGAGTTTCTTGGCCTTAGCCACCATATCCATGAAGACTTCTTTTTCAATATGATTTGAAAATTGCAAGGCTTGCAAGGCCTGAGGTGTAAACTCGTTTGGTGCCTGAGTCTGGAGATTGGTTACCACCTGACCAAGAGCTTGACGCACCGCATCGTTGTCACGACCAGAGTAGATATTGTCCTCAACCACATAGACCTTTTCCTTCTTATGGTCAAAAATCAAATAAGACTCATAAATGAAGAAATGCATATCAGGTGTCCCAATCGTGTCTTCAGGAATCTCACCAATATTTTCATAGAGACCAATCATGTCATAGCCTGCAAACCCGATAGCACCACCTGCGAAAGGTAGGTCAGACTTGATGCCCTTGACTGTTACTTGGTCCAAGTATTCGAAAGGATCTTGATCAATCGCCTTACCATTTTCATAAAGAACACCATCCTTGAAGGTTACTTCAAAGACCGGATTGTAGGCAACAATAGAAAAACGTGCATTTTCCTTCTCACGAGGAATAGATTCAAGGATAACCTTGTGTTCCCCTTGAACACGCATATAAGCCAAGATTGGTGTTAAGGTATCGGCTGGTAAAATTTTTCTCATAATATTTCCTTTCAAACTGGTTTATCGAGAGTAATAAGACTGATGCAAGGCTCCTTTTATAGGATGTATTGGCACCATATTATTCTTTGTTCACTTTCTCTTCCAAAGCAATAAATGCTTTAATCATGCTTCTCCAAACACTTTCAGCCACATCTGGCGATAAGCCAAGCTCTAGTGCCTCCTTACGACGGTTTGCTATCACTTGAGCAACACGATCACTAGCCTGGACAGCAACCTTGTCTCCCTTGGGCTTAAGCCGTCCTGCCTTTTCCACAAGTATTTGACGTTGGGCCAGTAGCCGAAGCAACTGTCTATCAATATTATCAATATCAATTCGAATATCGCTTAATGCATCCATAAATACCCAACCTTTCATTGAATAATGAAATAACACTTCTTTAAAGATAAAAGTAAACAAAAAACCTCACAGAGAAAAACTCTGTGAGGGCATTAAATCTAGTTTAACACGGTACCACCTCAGTTAATGGTCTCCAAAAAAACGACCATCATCTCTATCTCCTCTAACAAGGAGTTGCACGGTAAGGGGTGCCAACCGAGAAGAATATGTATTACCTTCTCATTATCATCCAATCAGCCCAATGTTCGCTCATCTCGATTACCTACTCACAATCACCGCAGGCTCCCTGAAAATCTAAGACCAGTTACTTTCTGATTTACTAACTATTGTACTCCTTTTTAGAGGGATGTCAAGAATTTTCTGTTAATTTTGACAATTCCAACGACCCAACTGACCTTATTCTTACATTATATGGTATTTGCATCTCCTCAGGATATCTTATGAGAATAAGTCAAAATACCTAACTAGGTTCTTAAACAAAAGTGATATTAAAACTAACTAATATCGTCGTTAGAGTTGTTATATCGAATCTTATTTAATCGAATTACTTGATCTGCTTGTTCCCAAATACCTGGATTATGGGTAGCAATAATAATGATACGATTTGGATTTTTTAGTGATCGAATTAAGTCCATAATTTCTTGAGCATTATCAGGATCCAAAGAAGCTGTTGGCTCATCAGCTAGTATGATAGGAGGATTTTTCAAAAAAAGTTTAGCCAGAGCAACACGCTGTGCTTCTCCGCCAGATAATTCGTATATTTTTTGATTAAGATTTAGATGTTCCAGATGAACATCTTTCATCACTTTTTCTTTGCATTCTTGAATATCATTCTTTCTGAGTTTCTTTCCTACCAACCCCAAATCCAGGTTGTAACTTATACTATCATTTTCAATAAGCCCAAAGTTTTGGAACAAATAACCCAAATAATCACGATAATAGACTTGAGATTTAATCTCTTTCAAGTCTGTACCATCATAAGTGACAGAACCACTATCATAAGTCTCTAGTTTTGCCAGAATATTTAAAAGAGTTGTTTTCCCAGAGCCACTTTCTCCGATAAGCGCATATATCTTTCCTTTATCAAAAGATAAATTTAAATCATCAAAAATAACTCGCTTACCAAAATATTTGCTTAGTTTCTTAATTGCAATCATATTACTTTCCTTTCAAAACACTGACTGAAGTTCTACTCTCAGTAAGCGTCTGTTTGTATAAAATGGTAAACATGTTGATAATAAACAAGGAAACTATAAGTAAACTCATAATCAAATGATGAGTCAAGAAAATCAAAAACACAAGTGCAACACCTAAAACACAGATTTGTGAAAAAAGATAGTTAAAATGCACTTCTTCAAACCTCATACCAGATAATCGCTTGATAAAGATTTCTTTTCTAAATTGCTCAAAGTAAAGAAGGTTCATACTGTCAAATAAAAGTATAGAAGTCAATAAACCTAATAAAACACCAATTAATAGAAAAGCAAGGCGACTACGACTCTCTGAAAGAATCTTATAGTAGCTATTACGATTATTAGTCAAATAAGAAACCCACTGATAAACACCACCTTGTTTAAGTAAATCAATGCTATCCTTATAGCCCGTCATGTGTAGTCCCGAACCTACTTCTGTTCCCCAAAATAACTGACTACTTGGTGTATCTCCCATTGCTTCAGGGGTAGTCACAACAATAATAGGATCATTAAGGAATTGCATAGGTATGTCACTATCTGTATTGTACAAAAAACGCTTTTTCTTATTTTTTACGAATTCGGTAGAGACTGATACCTTAAATAAGTGATGACTATGAGGATTTAGACTACGACTTGAGAAACCTGACATATATTCTGAATATATACTCTCTAACTCTTTCCTACTACTCTTCAACTTCTCTGGAATTATTAATCCAAATTCGCCACGCTTAAGTTTTTTCATTTGTGCTAAAAATTCATCGGAGACACCAACATTTTGCTTTTCCAAGTAATTAGGTGAAACATAAATGGTATTCCCATTAGGCACATAGTCTGTTATTTTAACCCCATTAGCTATATTTGATACTAAGAACTGACGTAAATTTGTTTTTACAAATATCCCTTTATCATCCTTTAGAGTACGATTTGCGAAGTCATACCAAGACTTATTCTGCTTTTCTTCCTTACCTTGTGTAAAGGCAGAGCTATAACTATAAGATAGCTGGTAGTAATTTCTATTTATAGACCACTCTTCTTTAGCACTATTTAATTGCACAAAATCTTGATAACTATTCAACAACGTACCTACAGTAATACCAACAACTACAATTGCAACAAATTGTCCTAAGAACATCACTCCTAGAAGTCTTCTTAAGGGGAGGCGCCCTCTCATAACTTCAACTAAAGAAGTTGCTTTTAACCCTAGTAGATATATTAAACTTAACCCAAGAGAAATAAAACATAGCGCAAAAAAATATAAAGTTACTCCTGTAAAATAAAGTAATATAGGTAAAGATTGCAAAATCCGAAAATGCCACAAACCTACTCCCCCAATAAGAATAGATAAACAATATGCAATCAATAACTGCCTAGCATCAACGATAAATGATGATAACATTACTTTCATCATACTTTGCCCCGAAACAAGCTTGATTCCCGCATCCCTTAAATCCTTTATTCGGTAAATCAACACTAGTGAAGCAAAGGTCAACAGAAATAATGCGAAACTAATAAGTGAAACTTCATTCAATAATATTGTTAAAAGTAAAGACAGTATTGAATAAGAAGAAAAATCAACCGCATTATAGCCAAGCTGACTGAATGTCGAGATAAGTTCTGCTCCCTTTAAATCACCTGAGACAATTAGATAGTTACTAACTATATCACTGCCTTCAGCACTCTCCTGAGAAGCCCTTTTTAAATTAGAAGGTGGAGAAACGTGTCCGTAAAACTGATAACGAAAATCTATTTCACCCTTTTCATTTGGTTGAACAATCCGTCTAGCAATTAAGCTATTATGCTCATTAGCTAAATTAGTTAAAGCATCTGTTACTTCCTTACGATTAGATACCTTATGATCAGTCAAAGCCTGACCAGTCACATCTACAGCATTATAACTCGAAAAAGATATTTGCTGATTTTGTTGAACAATCATTGTGACTAAGTAGCAAGAAAACAGGATAGTCGAGATGAATATAAAAACACGTTTCATACAAACCTCCTAAACGGAACAATTATATATCTTTGTATTGAAATAAAGTTTACGGTCGAAAATGGAACCATTACAAGGAAACAAAAACTAGGTTGACATATTACATTCAACCTAGTCACCGTTACTTAATTAATTATAGTTATAGTAAAAGGCAGCCTGCTCGCCAAAAGACGTTTTAATAAAAGCATACGAAGTCTGACCGGCATAAGCATAGGCCTTACTAGATTTAGAGGTCCAACGACTAACTACAGTTGAACTATGATATTTCGAACCATGATAGTAATTCGAAAAAGCACCACCGTTAGAAGCCCCGTAAGTCCAAACACCACCACCTGGATACTGCGTAGCTGCAGCAACTCCAGACAAAGTCCCAAAAGAAGTCACAGCAAGAGCCAAAACCATTAACGATTTCATATTTTTTCTCATAAGTATTCTCCTTAAAGTAATTGCGATGAAGGAAATAAAATGACATAAACTATGCATAACATTTCTAAACCTTCAGAAGTCAACTGTTACATTAAGTAAGCGCTTACTTTTAATGTCATTATATACAGTTTTTTGTTTTTGTCAATACACTTTTTGTATTTTTGTAAGAAATAATATCTTTACTATACAAAAAAGCCCCCAAAGGGACTTCTCGGTTTGATAAACAACGGCAGGGTGACAGTCCTGCATCTCTTTCAGACCCGAAGGTGCGGCGGCTGCCTCTTCCGCCCTCGTTGTTTTTTCTTATCTATATTATATCACATTTTCTTAGCTCTACCAGCATTTAGATAATTTTTCAGCTTAGAATCTTTAATCACAAACATGGTACGGACATTAAGTTTATCACATAATCTGACCGCTACCAGAACATTACCATCAATACGTTTGATGTATTCCAAGGACTGACCATTAGGATGGCGACCGATATAGTCCGGATGAGCAATAATCTCTGGAATACGCTCATAGGTGGCATCAAAATCACTGAATTCCTGGCGATGTTTTTCCATATGCTTCTTACGTTGTGCAGACAGCGTGATTTCTTCACCAGGCTTGTAGTCCAAATCAAAAGCTTTAATGACTTTTGGCGTCAAGTGCCCTACTGTTTTCATGCCTCTATTGTACCATACCTCATACACATCAAGACCGTTCCTACTGTTGAGGTATCAAAAAACTCAAGCCTGTTACCAAGCTCGAGTTTTGACTTATGTTTTTTGGAAAGCACCTTGTTTGTAGCTAATCCAAAAGAAAAGCGGTGTACAGATAGCCATTGCTACCAGATAGATTGGTAAGGTGTAGCTATTAAGTGTCGAAATTTCAATCACATCTCGAAGATAGTAAGAGCTGATTAAGAAACCAAAGACTGAGTAAATAATCAAGGCCACACGCCCCTTATTCAACGGGATACAAGCACGAATAACGGCAAGGACACCCGTTGATCCCATCATATAGTAAGACAGCGTCAGCATGTCCGTATTGCTCATACCAAGGTATACCTGAGATAGATGGAAAATAAGAACACTGACAACCAGCATCAAGGCATTAGGAATAGACAACTGGAGCGAACGTCTGAGGAAATGTTTCTCAACAGGTCTTATATTACGTTCGAAGGTCAAAATAAATGGTGGAAGACCCTCGATAAATTGCCCCGCCAAAGTCATCTGAACCTGAATGAATGGGAAGACCAAGAGGTACTCTGCCTTTCCAAAAACAATACTGGCAATACAGATAAGTCCCAAAAGGAAGGAATAGACCGTTTTGATGAGGAAAATAGGTGCAATGTGGGCAATATTATTAACCACACGACGTCCCTCAAATAGAATTTCAGGAATATCCTTAAACTCCGAATCCATAAGCACCAAGTTGGCAATCTGACGTGTAGCGGGATCCCCTTCAGCCATAACAATCGAACAGTCCGCTTCACGTAGTGCCAAGATATCGTTGACACCATCACCAGTCATAGCTGTGGTATGCCCATTGGCATTAAGTGTTTGGATTAACAACTTCTTCTGATGTGGAGATACACGGCCAAAGATTGCCGTATCTTCAGCCAAAGCCTCCAACTCCTCATCACTGACCTTAGAACAGTCAATATAGCTTTGATAATCCGCAAAACCAGCCTGGTGGGCAATATGAGAAACCGTCACAGGATTGTCACCAGAAATAATCTTAAGCGTCACATCTTCTGAACGTAGGTATTCCAAAGTTTCTGCAGCATCCTCACGAATAGGATCGGCAATTTCAAGCAAGGTCAAGCCTTCAACGTCATTCGGCAAACTCATAGTCTCTGTATCAACTGCTGACTGACTCCATGCCAAAATCAAAACACGAGAACCACGAGCCTGCGCCTGATCGACTGCTTTTGGGTTTTCCTTAAGAAGCATCTCAGGTGCTCCCAAAAAGAGTGTTCCGATTCCATCAATGCTCATAGCACCCCATTTACGATCACTTGAAAATGGAATAACATCCCCTACCTGATAGTGATGCTCCAGACCTTCATAGGCATTGCGAATCGCCTGAGCCGTTGCATTGTTATCCTTGCTATGTTGCATATAAGCCGCAAGCAAGCGCTCCAACTCCTCTTTAGTGAAACGCTCTGACAGTAGTTTCAGACCCTTAACGGTCATCTTTCCTTGCGTAATTGTCCCTGTCTTATCTAAACAAAGCACATCGACACGCGCCAAGGTTTCGACAGAGTACATCTCCTGTACCAGGATATGCTTCATTCCAAGCTTAATAACGGCTGTCAAAAGAGAGGTAATTGTCAAAAGGGCAATCCCCTTAGGCAACATTCCCAAAAGGGCTGTCGAACTGGTAACTACCGATTCTTGAAGAGAGAGTTGTTTAATCAAGTAAGCCTCAAAAAAGAGAGCGAGCCCAAATGGTATCACAATCTTGCCCGTAAACTTGGCAATCTTGTCCATGTTATAGAGGATACGTGACACGATTGGCTTATGCGTCTTGGCCTCTAGCATGAGCTTATTGGCATAATTGTCCTCGGCTACGTTAATAACCTTAGCATAAACCTGGCCACTCACAAGGTAAGAACCTGAGAGCAACTCCCTCCCATCCTTCTTGAGAATAAGGTCACTCTCACCCGTCAGCATAGCCTCGTTGAGCTCAGCCATCCCATCAACAACCACGGCATCACTAGGCACCTGTTCACCCGCAGACAAGAGCATGATATCATCCAGGACAATATCCTGAGGATCAATAGAAGTCACCTCACCATCACGCACCACACGGATCTGATCCTTATTCATGAGATTGAGCTTATCAATCATGCGACGGGCACGCAACTCTGTCATCATCCCCGTAAAGGCATTAAGCACAATGATTCCGAAGAAAAAGAGATTCGACCAAGCCTGAACAGCAATCAAGGCCACAAAAATAGCAAAATTGAGCATATTAAAGGAGTTAAAGACATTACGCCTAAAAATCTCCCAGTTGCTGGAGCCAGTTTTTGCTTTAAAATGATTTGTTTTACCGGCATCTATCCGCCGCTTGACCTCCACCTGCGTCAAGCCTTGTAACTGTTTTTTCATAACTTTCATAGTAGCATAAAAATGAGGTGTTTTCAAAGGTTAGCCGTCATGGATAGCCAGGAAATAGACCTATTATATCGAACCGCTCTCCCGACTATTTCACTCAACCTAAACTACTTTCAAATAGCAAAGGCAGGAGTCCCTACAAAACACTTCTATGCTATCCTTTTCTCTAGTTAAACCTACTTTGGTAAATTAAATTAAACAGCCACTGAAGATTAATTAATGGTTTTGGTTGCTCATCAATCACTGGTTGAACGGTCTCTCTAATTTCTTTTTGAATTGTACGTTGCTTATATTTAATAGTGTGATAATGTTTGTCAAAAGCATGCTGGATAGAAAAATTTCGATTAAAAAGATAACTTTCACCTGAGCCCGAGAAAAAATAGAGAGTATCACCTGAAAAATCTAATATGGACGTTTTCGTTCCTTTTTCTCTCGTTATAGCGTACGACCCATCATCATCATAGCTAATACCATCTATTTCCGGTGTATAAATCCAGTCATTATTCTCCATCAGCATAATGATGTCCGGCTCTGTCCCCTCCTTATGAGGAATATGTTGAGCATAATAAACAGAGTTAAATTTTATATTAATAAAAGTAAATAGGCTCATTCCTAAGACTGTAACCAGCCCCATAAATAGTCCTACAAAAATCCCTAAAATATTGCTTTTTTGCATTGTCATCTTCTCTTTCCTTTTTATCTCCAATCGAATTTTGACTGGATTAACAATAAACCATTGTACCGTATTTATCATAGGTCTTACAATTTAATGATTTGTAATTACTCTAACATTTATTATGAATAAGAAAAAATCAAGTCTTTACAAATTTCTTCAATACTCCTCCCCACTTTGTCAATCAAGCTAAACATGGTATAATAGTTAAGATTTTTATACTACTTATTTCTGGGTAGAAGTGGGCAGTAAATTTTAACAAACAAGGGCTAACCCCTTGATATGAAAGGAATCTAGAAACTATTATGATGAACATGCAGAACATGATGAAGCAAGCTCAAAAGCTTCAGAAACAAATGGAAAAAAGCCAAGCTGAGTTGGCTGCTACAACCTTCACTGGAAAATCAGCACAAGACTTGGTTGTTGCTGAATTGACTGGTGACAAAAAAGTGGTCAACATCACTTTTGCTGATGCTGTCGTGGATCCTGATGATGTGGAAACACTTCAAGATATGACTGTTCAAGCACTTAACGATGCTCTTGGACAAATTGACGAAGCGACTAAAAAATCAATGGGTGCCTTTGCCGGTAAATTGCCATTCTAAAAAATGAAAAGGAATCTCGCAGTTCCTTTTTTCTATTAACAATTCAGTCATAACATACAAAAGACTTGAACAAGAAATCCAAGTCTTTTTAAGATAGTCATATAAAAATTTTATTCTTCAACCAAAGCAAGACCTGACTGTGCGTCTTCTTCGTTGGCCAATTTATAGCGATTCTTTTGACCTAAGTAGATGCTCGCTGAATTTAATGAACTTTCTAAATTAGGGTAATTCACATCTTCATTCGCTGTTTGGATAGGTACCGGTCCTGAAATTAATAGCTCATCAGCATTCTTGACATAAATCTGGTATTCTCCAACTTCGCTAGTTTGAGCTAAAATCTCATTCAACAAGTCTGGGTTAAGCGTTTGAGCGACACCATCAACCACTTGATTAGCGTCCTGCTTATGCTCCGATGAGTCCACTACTTCAGTGATAACGATGTAGTCAGGAGTTTCCTCATCTGAAACTTTAGTTCCTTCAGTTTCTGGCTGTTTTTGTCCAGGTGTTTCTTGCTTCTTCGTCTCTTGAGCTTGTCCATCATGGGTCTTCAATTCCTCATCACTAACGGTTTGAACTTTAGTTTGATTAGCATCTAAATCAAGTTTTGGAGCTTCTTTGACATCAGCTGAAGCTCCACTGGTACCCATGAATAGAGCTAGAGTCCCCAAAGTAGCAATCAAGCTGATTACTGCTTTGCCGATAAAACCATTATCTTTGTTTTTAATCATAAATCCCTCACTATTTGTTTGGTTAGCTCTAACTGGCTAACAACGAGTCCAATTTGCTGCTGTAGGTGGTAAAAGGTTGGTTGAGCTGTTTGACCAACCCTTCACCCAGATAACAATCTTAGCATGCAAAAACCTTGATTTCAAGCATTTCTTTAATTTTTAAGCATTTTAAATAAATGACAACTTCATGTCTTAAAATTGATGACAATCTATTATCTGATTAGCTTTTTTACGCTATGCAAATGGTAATTTCTTTAAATGGTACTTAGGGAAATAATACTTGTTTTTTAGACAGATTCTTCAGAAACCACTTTTGCTGACTTACCTCCTCCAAAAATTTATCGGATAGCAAAATTCTGTCCAAACACTTTAAATGCAACTATAAAAAGAATTCTTGATTCAGGAAGTGGAGTTTTCAACATCCTAAAATACTATTAGAAACTAAAACCCCTCAATTAGACCAAAGAAAGCTACAACAAAAGTATTTATAAAACGCATCCCAATAAACAACTCATTCTAAAAATGCGCACCTCTCATTTAGATATCTAATTTTAAAGTATTTACAACTTCTTTAAAAATAACTAACACACAAAAAATGATTACGAAAAGGCCGCTATTTCCCCATGAATAAATTAACCCATATAGAAAATGTATCTTCCAAATGCAAAAAAATGGCGGTATTCTGGATATATCCATGCTCGAAACTATGAAAAAACTCTTTATCCATCATCAACTCTGACGCAAAAGTAGATTCCCTCTGACACCCCTATGGTGAAACATTTACCGACCTAAAGTCTCCGACAATGATGGAAATTTGGAAAAATGGGAAATCCACTCAGTAAAAGACTAAAAATAACCTAACTTTATAACTATTCCACCAAATTTTCACCTCACTCAAAGCTCATCTAGAATAGGTTTTTCTCATGTGTAAACGCTTCACTCAAATTTCTGTCACATGTAAGAAAATCTTATCGTCTTTTGAACCTTTTTTTGCTTCAAAACCTAGATATTCCAAGGAAAATCCGTTACAATAGAGTACGGAAAGATAGGTAATTATCAGCATCATTATTTTCGTATGAAAGGGAAATTCATGGCTTATATTCAAATGAAGCATAGCTATAAACGCTATAAAACCGGTGATCTGGAAATTATCGCAAACAACGACGTAAGCTTTGATATTGAAAAAGGGGAGCTTGTCGTTATTCTCGGTGCCTCTGGTGCCGGGAAATCAACCGTTCTTAACATCTTGGGTGGTATGGACACCAATGACGAAGGCCGCGTCATTATTGATGGTAAGGATATCTCTGAATACACAGCTAAAGAACTGACAACCTATCGTCGTGAGGACGTTGGCTTTGTGTTCCAATTTTACAACTTAGTTTCAAACCTTACGGCCAGGGAAAACGTCGAACTAGCATCCGAAATCGTTCCAAACGCTAAAGATGCTACTCAAACACTCGTCGAAGTCGGTTTGGGAGACCGCTTAGACAACTTCCCATCACAACTATCTGGTGGGGAGCAACAGCGTGTTGCCATTGCACGCGCCGTTGCCAAAAATCCAAAGATCCTTCTTTGTGATGAACCAACGGGGGCTCTGGATTATCAAACAGGGAAACAAATCCTGACCCTCCTTCAAGAAATGGCTCGCAAACAGGAAACAACTGTTATTATCGTGACCCATAATGCTTCTCTAGCTCCAATCGCCGATCGTGTCATTCGAATGCACGATGCCAAGATTAAGAGTGTGGAACTTAATCCTAATCCACAAAAAATCGAGGACTTGGAATACTAGAAAGGAGCACCGTCATGAAAAAAACAACTTATTGGAAAGATGTTTGGCGAACCTTTGTAGCTTCTAAAGGGCGTATGCTCTCTATTGCCTTGCTTATGGCACTGGGATCCTTTGCCTTGATTGGTCTTAAAGTAACTTCTCCTAATATGAAAAAAACTGGGGAACACTTCTTCAAGACGCATCAAACAGCTGACTTGACCTTAATCAGTACTTACAGTATCAACCAAACCGATCAGGACCTTCTCAATACGATTAAAAAGAAGAATGTAGATATCGAGTATGGTTATTTCAAAGATGCTGTCATCAAGGGGACGAATACGGCATTTCGTATTTTCTCTAAACCTAAGAAAATCTCTACTTACGACCTTATTGAGGGGAAACTTCCTACTAAGGACGGGGAAATTGCTCTTTCCTCAACTTATAAAGAAGAATATAGCGTCGGAGATAAGATTAACTTTTCTGAGCCAGTAGATAGCTCAGGGCAAAAACAATTAAAGGAACAAACATATACCATTACTGGTTTTGTTAATTCCTCTGAACTTCTCTCTAGGAACCGCCTTGGTAATGCCAGTGCTGGTACGGGGAAACTGGATGGCTATGCCATTGTTCCAGAGACGGACTTCACCTCTAATGATTACATGATTGCCCGCATCCGCTACAAGGATTTAGAAAATGTTAGTCCTTTTAGTGAGGAATACGCAAATAAGATTTCTGAACGAAAGACTGAACTCAAGGAACTCTTTAAAGACGAACCTGAGAAACGCCTCGCTGAAATCAAGTCACAGTCTCAAGCTCAAATTACTCAAGCTAAACAAGAACTTGAAACAGCACTCGCACAGACCCAGCAAATGGCTACAAGCAACCCTGCCGAAGCCGCTAGCGTCAAAGAAGCTACTACCAAGATTGAAGCCAAGCAAAAAGAACTCGAAGAAAGTCAAGCAATGGTTGATAATTTACCAGCGCCTAGCTATCAATTCTACTCTCGTCGAGAGATTCCGGGTTCTGAGGGATATGTTGCTTATGAAAGTAATATTAACATCATTCACGATGTGAGTAACATCTTCCCTGTCGCTCTCTACTTTATGGCAGCTTTGGTTACCTTTGTAACCATGGGACGCTTTGTTGAAGAGGAACGTGGTAAGGCTGGTATCTTCAACGCCCTAGGCTACAGTAATTCGCGAATTATCCATAAATTCGTCATTTATGGTTTGATAACGAGTATTACTGGTACAACTGCAGGTGTTATTACCGGTCATACACTACTTCCGATTCTAATCCACAACACTTATAAGAGCGATTTGAAACTTCCCGCTTTCGAATTGCACTTCTACCTAGGACTTACTCTTGTGGCCTTCCTTTTAGGTCTCTTATCTGCTGTGCTACCTGCCTTTGCGGTTGCCAAGAAAGAGCTCTGGGAAAAACCTTCCCAACTCCTCCTTCCAAAACCACCTCGTGCAGGAGCTAAGATTGTCCTAGAGCGCATCACACCTCTTTGGAAACGTCTCAGCTTTACGGAAAAAGTTACCATGCGTAATATTTTCCGCTATAAGCAACGGATGTTTATGACACTCTTTGGTGTCGCTGGTTCTATCGCACTGCTCTTCGCAGGTTTAGGCATTCGATCTTCTGTATCTAACCTTAACCAGCAACAGTTTGAAGACATCATTCACTATGATATGATTGTTGCCAAGCAACCAAATACGTCAAGTGCTTTGGATGAGGAACTCACTAAACTCCTCGATAGCAAGGACGTTAAAGAATACTTGAATGTCCATTTTGAAACCTTGCAAAAAATTGCCGGTAGCAACAAGGACACCCAAGAAATCTCAACCCTTGTCTTTAACGACCGTGACGATAAACTCGTTGATAGTTACGTTAGCTTGCATGACCGAGACCGTAATAAGACTCTCAAGCTATCTAATGACGGAGCTATTATCTCTGAAAAAATGGCAAAACTCCTAAACCTAAAGGTTGGAGATACCATTACTGTGCAAAACAGTCAGGATGAATCTGTCAAGATTAAGATAGCTGGTATCACTGAAATGTACATGGGGCATTTCCTCTTTATGAATGCTAGCTACTACCAAAAAGCTTTTGGAACACCTTCAGTGAATAATGCCAACCTTGTTACTCTCGCTGAACCAACTAAGCAAAATGTTGAAAATATGGCAGCCAAATTCATCAACTTACCTAATGTTTACGGTGTTGTTCAAAACAACAACCTTAAACTGCAGATTAGCACTATGGTCAATTCATTGACACAGGTTATTGGTATCTTGATTACGGTTTCCATTCTCCTTGCTGTGGTTGTTCTCCATAACCTCACTAACATCAACGTTTCAGAACGTATCCACGAGCTTTCAACCGTTAAGGTTCTTGGTTTCTACAATAACGAAGTATCCCTCTACATCTATCGTGAAACCATTTACCTTTCAATCATCGGTATCTTCGTAGGGTTCGGTCTTGGACAGGCACTTCACCATTATATGGTAAGCATCATTCCTCCAGATCGTATCATGTTTGATCCATCTCTCGGATTGGCTACCTACCTTTTACCAGCTGTCCTTATCGGCATAATCCTTATTATCCTTGGCTTCGTCGTCAACAAACGTCTTGCCAACCTTAATATGCTTGAAGCCCTAAGCTCAGTTGAATAAGCTAAAAACGCCTGAGAAGTAATTCTCAAGCGTTTTTTATGTTCGATAACCTATTTTGTTTTAGTCTTAGCCAACTCCAGACAGTAGGTTTTCACATGACAATGAGGACAAGTCAGCTTACGAGTCCTTGGTGTATGTCCAGCAATGGCAAATTCTTTAAAACTTGGATCAAAGATCCTATGACAATTAGGACAGAGGTATTCAACCTGCTTTCTATAATGATATACCAATAGATTTATGGCTATTAAAAATGTCGGACAGACAACAAACAAACCTCTGGGATCCTTAAAATAATAAATGACAACCAGTAGGCCCATCAGATAAAGAAGGGAGGTTAGAATGACACTCCCATACATTCTCAACTGCAAATGACGCCATGATTTTTGATTTTCCATAAGACGTGAAATGTCTGACAAATCTTCCAGCGAAAGTTGATGTCGTTTAGCAGTTGCTTTTTGCAAGTGACGGGCACGTTTTAGTTTGACCTCTATTTCCTCTGAAGACTTTTCCAAGCTTTCAATTTGGTCTGTCAATAAAAGCTCTAAAACCTGTTCCCTATTCTCCTCTTGCAAGAGTTTCTTGATTTGATTAATTGAGAAATCCAAATCTCTTAAGAAACAAATGACTTGTAGGCGTTCCAAGTCTGATTCGTGATAGATTCTCCGACCACCCTCTGTGACTTCAGATGGCGTCAAGATCCCTCGTTGATCATAGTACTGGACAGTCCTAACAGACACTTCTGCTGCTTTAGCCAACTCTCCTGTTGAAAACTGCGACATCTCAGTCACCTCCTTTTAAGATTTTCTATCAAAGGAGGTCTTTCACCACCTTTGATACCTAGATTCTACCTTATAACGCAAGGTAATATGCAAGCCCTAACCCTAGAGGATTTTCTTTTCTTACAGAAAAAGTTGGCTATCACTCTTTACAACTCTTGTAAAGCTTTAGTCGAAAAGGCCGCCCAAACCTAAAGCCGCAAAAGGATTGTTACTGACTTCTTCCTGTTGCTCCAGAAGCTTGGCATTCTCATCTAATTCGAGAAACTTCTCGTAAATCTGAGCAGTCATCCGAGCATCCTCCAAACTGTTATGACCATGTCCCTTAATTCCAAAGAAATCCGCCACACTGGTTAGCTTGAGGTTGACAATACCATTTAAATCCGAAGCACGACGGTCAAAAGCCTCATCAAAAACATCTAAAGCATATTGCTCTTCCAAGTCCAAACCATTTTCCGACAAAATAGGCAAGTCTGACTTAAGGGCATTGTAGCCGATAAGTGGAGTGTCACCAACAAATGATTTAAAGTCCGTCAGAACGGACTCTAGCATTGGTGCCTTGGCAATCTTGTCCGCTGTAATTCCCGTCAAACCATTGATAAAGGACTGCAAAGGAACATCCGAATAGACGAAAGAATCAAACTGGCCCACTTCCTTGTGCTGGTCCATCTTAACGGCCGATACTTGGATAATATGGCTAACCCCATCCACTGTGTTGAACTCCAAATCAAAGGCAATATAAGTTTCTAAATTTTCCATTTTATCTCCTATAATAGTTAAAGCTGAGACTGAGTCCCAGCTTCTTTTTTATTTTCCAAATAGACGTCCAAAGAAACCTTTTTTAGAAGCTTCTTCTTGTTTGGTCTGGATTTCTTCCACTTGGGCCTTGGCTTCGTCAACCTCAACCTTAGCCTCATCGAGTTCCAGTTTAAGCTCTTCCTTGTCTTTCATAGCAGTCAAAGTCAATTGTTGCTGTTGATCAATTTGCTTGTCCTTTTCAGCGATTTGAACGTCTTTGACACGCAATTGATCATCCATGTTAGACAACTGCTCATCCTTAGCCTTCAACTGAGCATAAAGACGGGCAATCTCAGAGTTTTTCTCGTCTACAAGAATCTCTAACAACTCACGTTGCTTTGTTTCTTCATCGATTGGCTCATCGTCAAAGATGGTTTTCTTGTAGATTTCCTCCAACTTAATCAAGCCACTGCGTTTAACGACAGTAACCCCTTTAGCGTTTTTTTCTAAATCTTCTTCTGGAAGTTGTTTGACACGATTATTGACTGCTTGACGACTAACGCCAAGGATTTCAGCAATCTCGCTGACTGTCTTTTCAATACTCATAATAGCCTCATTTTCTCTTGAAATGTCTCACTATGAGAATATCACAATCACTCCTTTCTGTCAATTTGACTAGTTATTCTGGATATCTGAAGGGCTCTTTTTAAGTCCCTTTTTCCTTTCACTCTTCAAACAATTTACTTGATAGGAAGCTAAGCTTTTGGTAAACTATGTGTGGGTATAAATGTATATAGAAGGAAAGTCTTTGACTAAAACAATCGGTACTTCCAAATTGGGTTTGGTCGGTATCAGATCTGTTGTATCTAGGAATGGTGAGAACAATTCCACAAGGTTTGGGATTTTCATTCTTGCTCCAATTATGGGTGGCATTCGAGCAACCTTGGTTGCAAAACTACTTGATATTGAAGCATAAATCACATTATCTTCAACGGTTTGACTGTTGGAGTTTTTTTATTGTCAATCCACTCGCTCACTAAAGCCTCATATTGCCATCCGAGATTGAAAAAAGCCCTAAATTATGCCATAATAAGCAAAAGCAAAATAGAAAGAATGAGTCCTATGAAAAACTTCCGTGATGATATTAAGGTCAATGATTTGGCCCAGCCCTTCTTAGAGCCAATCGTTGAACAAATGACCACTGTATTCGACCCTGAAATTGAGCTAGATATTTACAACCTTGGTTTGATTTATGAAATCACCGTCGATGAAAATGGCCACTGCTACTTCCTTATGACCTTTACTGATACTGGTTGTGGCTGTGAAGAGACAATGCCTTATGAAATCGCTGAAAAGCTAAAAGCCATCGACGGCATTAACTCTGTCAAGGTAGAAACCACTTATTCACCTGTCTGGAAGATGACACGTATCAGTCGTTATGGACGTATTGCTCTTGGTATCTCACCTCGAGGCGGAAAATAAAAGGAAAACCGATTGGACATTTCCAACCGGTTTTTTTGAGGCTAACAGCAGATAGACGATCACTTTTTCATGATGCTGCCATCAACTGTCTCAGGATTTAACACCAAAAAATCACATCGAACAAATGTCCGGTGTGATTTTATTTTATATCATGTAATTAGGCTTTACCTGATTTATCCATGTTCCAGAAGTCGGTAACGGCACCACGAGATGCTGATGAAACGATGTGAGCATACTTACCGAGGACACCACGGCTATAAAGTGGTGGCAACTCAGTTTCAGCTTTACGTTTCGCCAACTCTTCGTCTGAAACGTGCATAGTAATTTCTTTAGTATCTTGGTCAACTGTAACCATATCACCTGTACGGAGGTAGGCAATAGGTCCACCAACCTGAGCTTCAGGAGCAATGTGACCAACAACGAGTCCGTAAGTACCACCTGAGAAACGTCCATCTGTCAAGAGGGCAACCTTGTCCCCTTGACCTTTACCAACGATCATTGATGACAATGACAACATTTCTGGCATACCAGGACCACCCTTAGGACCTACAAAACGTACAACAACTACGTCGCCATCAACGATTTCATCAGAAAGAACGGCTTCGATGGCATCTTCTTCTGAGTCAAATACTTTAGCAGGACCAGTAATGTTACGAACTTTAACCCCTGATACTTTGGCAACCGCACCTTCTGGAGCCAAGTTACCTTTCAAGATAATCAATGGACCATCAGCACGTTTAGGATTTTCAAGTGGCATGATGACTTTTTGACCTGGTGTCAAATCATCGAAGGCCTCCAAGTTTTCTGCAACAGTCTTACCAGTACATGTGATACGATCACCGTGAAGGAAACCATTCTTAAGAAGGTATTTCATAACGGCTGGCACACCACCGACATTGTAAAGGTCTTGGAAGACATATTGACCTGATGGTTTCAAGTCAGCCAAGTGAGGCACACGCTCTTGGAAATCGTTGAAATCTTCAAGTGTCAAATCAACATTAGCGGCGTGAGCAATAGCGAGCAAGTGAAGTGTCGCATTGGTTGAACCACCAAGTGCCATTGTGACGGTGATGGCATCTTCAAAGGCTTCACGTGTCAAGATATCTGATGGTTTAAGACCTAGTTCAAGCATCTTAACAACCGCACGACCTGCTTCTTCGATATCTGCTTTCTTCTCAGCTGATTCTGCAGGGTGAGATGATGATCCTGGAAGACTCATCCCCATTACTTCGATTGCTGTCGCCATTGTGTTGGCAGTATACATACCACCACAACCACCAGGGCCAGGGCAGGCATTACATTCAAGCTCTTTAACCTCTTCAGCGGTCATATCACCGTGGTTCCATTTACCGATACCTTCGAAAACAGAAACCAAGTCGATATCCTTACCGTTAAGATTACCTGGTGCAATGGTACCACCATAGGCAAAAATCGCTGGAATATCCATGTTAGCAATGGCAATCATAGAACCAGGCATGTTCTTATCACATCCACCGATAGCCACAAAGGCATCGACGTTGTGACCACCCATAGCTGCTTCGATTGAGTCAGCAATGATATCACGAGATGTCAATGAGAAACGCATCCCTGGTGTCCCCATGGCAATACCATCAGCAACGGTAATCGTACCAAATTGAACTGGCCAAGCACCCGCGTCTTTAACACCTTCTTTGGCAATTTGACCAAAACCGTGCAAGTGGATATTACATGGTGTGTTCTCAGCCCAAGTTGAGATAACCCCAACAATAGGCTTTTCAAAACTATCATCCGTCATCCCAGTCGCACGAAGCATGGCACGGTTAGGCGATTTAACCATGCTATCGTAGACAGATGAACGGTGTTTCATGTTATTTTCAGACACGATATTTTCCTCCATAGTTAATAACTATTCTAATTTAGACTTCTACTCCTATTCTAACATAAATTGTCTAAAAAAACTGACCATTTACCAACTATTCTCCCTTTTTAAATTATGCTAAAATAAAGGCATGAAACATTTTGATACTATCGTTATTGGTGGGGGACCTGCTGGCATGATGGCGACCATCGCCTCAGCCTTCTATGGCCAACAAACCCTCCTAATTGAAAAAAACAAACGTCTCGGAAAGAAGCTGGCTGGTACTGGCGGTGGACGTTGTAATGTTACTAACAACGGGACTTTAGACGATCTTCTAGCAGGCATTCCTGGTAATGGACGTTTCCTCTATAGCGTCTTTTCACAATTTGATAACCACGATATCATTGCTTTTTTCGAGGACAATGGTGTCAAACTCAAGGTTGAGGATCACGGACGTGTCTTCCCTAAGACAGATAAATCACGGACCATCATCCAAGCTCTAGAAAATAAAATTCAGGAACTGGGTGCTAGTATCCTTACCAATACAGAAGTTGTCTCTGTCAAAAAGGTTGATGAGCAATTCCAAGTTAAGTCTTCAGACCAGACTTTTACCAGTGATAAGCTCATCGTCACAACTGGAGGAAAATCTTACCCATCGACTGGTTCAACTGGTTTTGGACATGATATTGCCCGCCATTTTAAACTCCATGTCACTGATCTTGAAGCTGCGGAAAGTCCACTCCTAACCGACTTTCCCCACAAGGCTTTGCAGGGAATTTCTCTTGACGATGTCACTCTGTCCTATGGCAAACACAAGATTACTCACGACCTTCTCTTCACCCATTTTGGCCTATCTGGACCAGCCGCCCTACGTCTTTCTAGCTTTGTTAAGGGTGGTGAGATCGCTCATCTGGACTTTCTTCCCAACCAAAGCCAAGAAAATCTCAAGACTTACTTTGAAGAAAACCGTGAGAAATCTGTCAAAAACACCCTCAAAGCGCTTGTGCCTGAGCGTGTTGCTGAATTCCTAGCAGAAGATAAGGCTGATAGCAAGGTTAAACAACTGCACCCCAAAGACTTGGAAAATATTATCAGTCAGCTTAAGGACATGGAAATTCCAATCACAGGTAAAATGTCACTTGCCAAATCCTTTGTGACTAAAGGTGGCGTTGACCTTAAGGAAATTAATCCCAAGACCCTAGAAAGTAAAAAAGTCCCTCACCTACACTTTGCAGGAGAGGTCCTTGACATCAATGCCCATACCGGCGGTTTTAATATCACTAGCGCCCTCTGTACTGGTTGGGTAGCAGGTATACAGAGCCCTTGGGACTAGGAAGATTTTTCAATTAACGACAACAAAAAGGTCCCTTCTATGACAGAAGGGACCTTTTGTCTATTACTCAAAGGAGAGGAGGGGATTCGAACCCCCGAGCCCCGTTAAGGACTACACGCTTTCCAAGCGTGCGCACTCGGCCTCTATGCGACCTCTCCACAACAAACGATTAGCCATTAATAGACTAATCGTTATTTTTAATCAAGTTTTCAAGAGTTAATCTTTAAACTGAGCCTCTACTCGGTAGATGACCTGACCTTTTTCCGAAAACTTACGCTCATATTCAGTCATGACGTTGCCTTCATAATCACTGGCATGAAGGTCCAACCAAACTTTGTTGAGAACCATTCCATATTGTGAAAAGCTCGCCAAACTGTATTCAAAAAGTCCACGATTGTCTGTCTTAAAGTGAATCTCTCCATTTTCAGGCAAAATTTGCTTATAAGTATCTAGGAAAGTCTTGTATGTCAAACGACGTTTCTCGTGGCGACTCTTAGGCCATGGATCTGAGAAATTCAGATACATCATATCCACTTCGCCATCTTCAAAATAATTGGTCAAGGCTGAACCATCCACGCGCAAGAGTTTGACATTTTCAGCACCCGAAGCCAAAACCTTATCCAAGGCATAGCTCAATACAGACAGCTGAATATCAATACCAATGTAGTTGATGTCAGGGTTTTGTTGGGCCATACCAGTAATGAAGGCCCCTTTACCAGATCCTACCTCGATATGGATAGGATTGTCATTACCAAAAAGCTCATGCCACTTACCTTTAGCAGCCTCCGGCTCAAGGATAACGTACTGAGGATGGTTAGCTAGGTGTTCCTCTGCACCTTTACGTTTTCTAACTCGCATGTCTACTTTCTAATATCTGTGCAAGGTCTCTCTGAATTTACGAAGTTCATAAATTTCTCGGTTGGCATGTTCCATATCACGACTATCAAAGAATTTTGAAATCTGTGTCAAGTATGAAAATTGCCCATACCAGTAAATCTTGTCCATCACAAGGTCATTGTTCTTATAGCCATAGTATGACAACCACTGGGGCCAATGTGCCAATGGAATGTAATGGCTGAGGATCTGCGCCACATCATACATACGATCTGTTAGACGTACAGAATCCCAATCAACCAAATAAATCAATCCTGAGGTTGTGATGACAAAGTTACTATGACGAGCATCTCCGTGAACAATTGTTGCAATTTCCGCACGAAACTCTGGAAGATGACGTTTCAAATCTCTAACAACATCTTGAAGGAAGCCATTCTCACGCAATTGGTAAGCGGCATTTTCCTCCCACTCGTGTAGAAGATCGAAAGGATTTTCAATATGATAATCCAACTGCAAGAGTTGATTAACCAAGTGTTTAGAGCGGTGCAAATTACCAAGAATTTGGATAATCTGTTTACTGTTCATGTCATGTTTGGTCAAAATACGACCATCAAGCCACTCCTGTGCACTCATCATGTCACCATTTCCCAGACGCTTAGCCCACAAGAGCTGGGGCGCAATCTGTTCCTTGGCAAGAGCTGCCAAGATTGGTGTTGTATTCATCTTCACAAAGACGCGATCTCCGTTTGGGTAAGTTCCCATATAGGCCTTACCACTATTTCCTTTGAGAGGAGTCAGGCTCAAATCTTTATCTGTTGATGTCACCTAGGCATCTCCTTTTTCTTTAGTCATTTGTTTCTATTTTAACTTATTTAATAGGTGTTAGTCAATCATCTTCTTAAGCTTAGCTGGTAGGTAAACAAGGCTCAAAACTAGCATCATTCCAACCAAAATCAGGCTAAATTTAAGGTCGAAGAGACAAACAGCCTGTACCAGAGTCATCCCAAGTACAATCTGGGTAATCAAGCGCTTAAGATTGCTCACCTGCATGTCTTTTCCAACTGGCATAAGGTTAGCCATTCTCTGATAAGCAAAGTGCGATTTAAGTGCCGTGAGCTGGAAGAGCAAGAGGTAGTCAAAAACAACCACAAGCACCATAGCCAGCCATTTTTCAGGAACCAAAAAGATAACTAGAAGCGTTAGGGCAAACAGGCGTAGGCTAAGGGCAAAGTAATCTCCAGAACGCAAGAAGGCCCTTAGGTAAAGATTGTACCAGGTATGTTCCTTGTCTTTCTTTGTACGTTTGAGAATAGCATCCAAATAAGCACGGCGTTTAACACTCGACGTAATCCCTTTAACATTGGTAAAGAGTGAAAAGAACTTCAGAATCGATTGTTGACGCTTATTTTCTCCTGCAATAGCCTCAGTCCAATTCAGGCCAGACTGCTTATAAAAAGGTTGAGCCTTTTTCTGGAAAATAAAATACTTAAGAATGGCCATAGCCACAGCTACAAGGATAACTCCCCAAACTGGAAGTCCCAAGGCTAAAAAGAGAGGAATAACTAAAATAAAAATCAGGGTTTGTACTATTACCCAAAATCTAAAAGCACGCCCTGTTGCCTTCTTAACATGGTCTAGCACCTCTTCTTCCTTAACCAAAAGGTAGTGCTTGTCCGCAGGTTCTAGATAAGTCGCAATATTCCCCCAGAAAGGTAATAACAGACAAAGCACAAGCAAGCCAAGAATGATTGCCCACGGATTTTTTGGAAAATGCTTCAGCAACTGGCTATACTGGACCAAGACAAAACCCAACAAAAAGAGAAGAACCAAGATAAAATGATCATTAAACACGTAGCGACTATACTTAGCACAGCGGGCATTGAATCGCTTGCTACGCTCCTTAAATAGCTTAGCTATCATGACAATTCTCCCTTAGTTAACTGCATGTAGATATCGTTAAGACTAGCACTATCGTCGCCAAAAGTCTGACGGAGCTCCTCGAGAGTCCCCTGTGCTAAGACCTGTCCATGGTGCAAAATCACAAAGCTATCACACATCTTCTCAGCTGAATCCAAAACGTGGGTAGACATGAGAATCGCCTTGCCCTTAGCTTTTTCCTCAGCTAAAAGCTCAATTAGGTCGGAGATTGCCAAGGGATCCAAACCCAAGAAGGGTTCATCAACAATGAAAAGACTGGGGTTAACAATAAAGGCACAGATAATCATGACCTTCTGCTTCATTCCCTTTGAAAACTGAGTCGGGAACCAATCTAACTTTTCATCTAAGCGAAAGAGTTTGAGGTACTTGTCCGCACGTGCCATCCCCTCAGTCACATCAAGACCATAGGCCATCAACACCGTTTCCAAATGTTCACGAAGCGTCAACTCTTCATAGAGACTTGGCGTTTCAGGAATATAGCCAATCTTCTGACGATAGCTAGCTGGATCTTGTTGAATAGTTAACCCATCAATGGCAATCTGTCCCCCATAAGGTGTTAAGAGACCAATAATCTCGTTAATTGTTGTTGATTTCCCAGCACCATTAAGACCAATGAGACCAACCAATTCACCATCAGCCACCTCAAAAGTCACATCTTTTAGGACGGGAATATTAGCGTAACCACCCGTCACCTTTTCTAATTTAAGCATTATCTTTTCTCTCTTTGGTATGATATAATCTATTATAACAAAAACTCATGGAAAGGTCGTTATTATGGATAATTGTATTTTCTGTAAAATTATATCTGGAGAAATCCCTTCATCAAAAGTCTACGAGGACGACAAGGTTCTAGCCTTCCTCGATATTTCACAAGCTACAAAAGGACATACCTTGGTTATTCCTAAAGAGCACGTTCGTAACATCTTAGAAATGTCTGCTGAGACTGCTGAGACTGTCTTTAGCCGTGTTCCAAAAATTGCTCGTGCCGTGCAAAAAGCAACAAAAGCTATCGGCATGAATATCCTTAATAACAACGAAGAAGTTGCTGGACAAACCGTCTTCCACGCTCATATTCATCTCGTTCCTCGTTACGGTGCAGACGATGGTATCCACATGGGATTTGACGAACACGAACCAGACTTCGCTGCCCTGGCCGACCTTGCTGACATCATCGCTAAAGAGGTAACAGAATGAAAATCGGACGCTTTCTAGCTCTTGGAACTCTTGCCTACGGTGCCTACTACGCCTATAAACGACGTGAAGGCATCAAAGAGGAAATCCTAGACCTCAACCAATCACGAGAAAATATCTCTCACGATCTGGACAATATCAAACGCAACCTTGACATCATCAAGGAACAAAACCTTGTTCTCGCTGACATCAAACAAGACCTCAACTATAAAACACGCGTCTTCAAAAAAGACCTCGAACCCCGACTCAACATCATCCAAGAACGCTTGAAAAAATATCAGGGTGAGGATAAAGAATCATAACCACCCGTCTAACGGGTGGTTT
>NZ_KV832466.1:4555-15630 GCF_001837455.1 Streptococcus sp. HMSC068F04 | reverse complement strand
AACCACCCGTTAGACGGGTGGTTATGATTATTTGTCTAACTTTTTTCGGGAGCGGGGAGTATAGAGAACGAGTGGTTTTGACTATATACCAAGTAGGTTGATGGATAAATGTTTGATTAATTGAAAATTTAGTAAGATATATAAATACCTCTTAAATATATATTAAGTAGGAATAGTTAATTAGAGATACCTTTTAAAATAATTACAAAATAATTAAAATAATAAAAAATTGAAAAAGGTTGAAAAAAAAAAATAACATGCTATAATTATACCATCTATATGAATATGAAACATTGGTACTAGTAATTTGGAGCAGCCTTGTTAGTCATCTTTAATCCCTTTGGGGAAGGGGGTTAAATGCAACTTATCTGTGTTTATTGCTACATGATGTTGGATAGGTATGTCATTCCGATGTTTCAGTTTATAAGATAGGGATAGAGCGTAAGTAAAGGGGACGCTCTTTAAAATGGGGAGAAGTTATTATGAAATATATAAGTTAGCAATACTGCTGGATTCAAAAGCACTTTTATTAGCAAAGCGTTTTTTGTCCTGCAGTTTTTTTATTTATCAAATAGTCTATTTTTTAAATTGGGAAGTAAAGATTAAAATGGTTTCTAATATTACTATCTTTTGATGCTTTACATTTAGGATTCTTTTGTCTTAATTTCTTGATTTTATTAGTTATGATTGTCTTTTATTGAGACTTTTTTTCTTTATCTACTTTACATAACTTACTTAAGAAGACCAATGATAAGAGTATACCCTTTAGTGCTTTTTTTAAAAGATAAATAGTTTTATCTATTTTGTTTGGAAAAATAAAGTGTTTATGTAAAGTTTTATATGTCAATATTATATTGATTTTGTATAGGTTATAGGGGGATTTAATGGGAAAATTAAATATTATGGTTGTCTTTGGAACGAGGCCAGAGGCAATAAAAATGGCGCCGTTAATTCTTGAGTTGAAAAAACATCAAGAAACTATTAATACTATTACAGTGGTGACAGCACAACATCGTCAGATGCTTGATCAAGTTTTGGATACTTTTGAAATAGTTCCTGATTATGATTTGGATATCATGGGGAAAAATCAATCGCTTCAGGAAATTACTTCTAAAATTTTGTCTAAATTTGATCCTGTTGTAAGAAAAGAAAAACCTGATTTGGTTTTAGTTCATGGTGATACAACAACAACTTTTGCTGCCGGCTTAGTTGCATTTTACAATAAAGTAAGTATCGGCCATGTTGAGGCTGGACTTAGAACATACGATAAATATTCACCATATCCAGAGGAAATGAACCGTCAGATGACTGATAGCTTTTCTGATTTATATTTTGCACCTACTCAAGAAAGTAAGGCTAATTTATTGTCAGAAAATCATAAAAAAGAGGCTATTTATGTCACTGGTAATACAGCGATAGATGCCCTAAAACTAACAGTTAAAGATAATTATTATCATGAAGTTCTAGATAAAATTGATGATAGAAGAAAGATTATTTTAGTAACGATGCACCGTAGAGAAAATCAAGGTGAGCCAATGCATCGAGTATTCAAAACTCTTCGACTAATGGTTGATAACCATCCTGAGATTGAAGTAGTTTATCCTGTTCATTTGAGTCCCTCTGTACAAGCAGTAGCGAAAGAAGTTTTGGGTGACCATGATAGAATTCATCTAATTGCTCCTTTGGATGTTTTTGATTTCCATAATTTAGCATCTAGAAGTTATTTTATTATGTCGGATTCAGGTGGCGTTCAAGAAGAAGCTCCCTCACTTGGAAAGCCTGTCTTAGTATTACGAGATACAACGGAACGTCCAGAAGGTGTTAAAGCTGGGACACTGAAACTTGTCGGGACAGATACAAAAAAAGTGAAAGAAGCAATGGAGTCGCTTTTAACAGATGAAGCTCTATATAAAGAAATGTCTGAAGCTCCCAATCCTTATGGTGATGGAAAAGCAGCTGAAAGAATAGTTCAAGCTATTAAAGTGTACTTTAATTTAGCAGATTCTGTTTCAGAGTTCCATGAAGGGGGAGATTAGGTGTGAAAAAAGATAAAAAAGTCTGGTATTGGATTTTATTTTTGATTTTCTTTGAAGCTTTATTGTTTTCTTATTGTTATCAATTCAATCCTGAGTACTTTATGTTTGAGTCTATCCTTCTGGTTCTAGGTATTGGTGCAGTATGTTTTTTATCTGAACTTCTGATTACCTGGATGATAATTTTAAGTTTTGCTTTAAGTATTTTTATTTTGGTTAGTGGTGTTGTCTATATATCACTTCAAGATACTTTAGTACTTATTTTTAGTTTTCCTTTGTTGCTTGGAATTTTATCAAAGATTAAGTCTTATTTTTATAAATATATTTCTTCTGTTCAAATTGAGGAAAGAAAAGCTAGAAAATCTTATCAAGCAGTATTAAAAGAAATTAAATTGAATGAGAATAAATTTATTAATGCACTTTTGATTCATTACTCTCATGAAGAACAGTTTTTTGAATTGGATCCTCGAGAATATAATCATTTGATTACTAGTATTTATCTTAAAATTTCAAAACAATTGAATCGTTTTGAGCAAATTTTTTATGTTGCTGATGGAAGTTTCTTAATTTTATCAAAAAATGATTCAAGAAACTTAAATGATTTTTATAAAAATAGTCTTGAAAGACAGTTAAAAGGGATAACATTCGATTGGGGAAATAATCATCAAAGTATTCAATTTCAGACAGGATTTCTTGAAATTAATAAGAATAATTTAAAAAAATTTGATGATTATAGTGAGTTAATTAGCAATTTAAACCGTCAACTAGAGACGGATATAATTGTTGAATATTAGGGGGAAAAATTATGACCATTACTAATTTGTTTTTTGTATTTGCTTTATCTATTAGTCTTCTTTTTGTTATTACTTTCATAGTTTTATTTATCCAGTATACAATTATCTATGAACGTGTTTCCCATAATTTCAAGGCGGTGGAACATGGTTAGTCAATTTTTAATGATTTTTACGCTAGTATCAATTTGGATTTCTTTAATTTGGGGAGTAGTTATCCTAGTTTCTGGTGTTCATTTTTGGCTAAAGCATAGTGATTTTAAAGTAGATAAGAAAGCATTGCCTTATTATCCAAAGGTTACTATTGTCGTTCCAGCACATAATGAAGATGTCGTTATTGCACAGACTGCCAAAGCTATATTAAATTTGAATTATCCACATGACAAAGTTGAGTTACTTTTATTTGCGGACAATTGTTCAGATAGTACTTATGAAGAGTGTTTATCTGTTCAGGCATTACCAGAATATGAAGGTCGTAATATCACAATTATTAACCGCAAAGGAACTGGTGGAAAAGCGGGCGTTCTTAATGATGCGCTCAAGATGGCAGAAGGTGATTATATTTGTATTTATGATGCGGATGCCATGCCTGAAAAGAATGCACTTTACTTTTTAGTTAAGGAAGTTTTAAAAGATCCAGAAAGAAGAGTAGCTGCTTTTGGACGGAATAAAACAAGAAATGCAAAACAAAATTTCTTAACACGTTGTATAAATCAAGAAATTGTCGTAACGCAACGTGTACACCATGTTGGAATGTGGCATTTGTTTAAAATAGGTCGTATTCCAGGTACTAATTTTATTATTCAAACTGATTTTGTAAAAAGTATTGGTGGTTGGAGAAATGGTGCTTTAACAGAAGATACAGATATTTCCTTCAAGATTATGCAAAGCGGTAAATTAATTGCATTGGCATATAATTCCGAGGCGTTTCAACAAGAACCTGAGACCCTTAAAAGTTACTATATGCAACGAAAACGTTGGGCCAAAGGTAATTACGAAGTTGTTTTATCAAATTTTAAACACTTGTTCGGTAAAGGAAATTGGCGAGTAAAACTAGAAGTTGCTAATTACTCTTGTATTTTCTTCTGGTTTAATGGAGCGATTGTCTTATCAGATTTAATTTTCTTTGCCAATGTTTTAGCTATTATTTTACATCCTTTCTTTCCTACTATACAAATTCCGTTTGCATTTGATGCAAGTAATATATACATAGCTCAATTGATGTTATTTAATTGGCTATTAATGATTGGTTTGTATTTATTACAAATCAATGTTGCGTTAGCATCGCAATTCGGACAAGCGACAAGTAAGCAAGTTTGGCTAGCGATTCTCTCTTATTTTAGTTACGCACAGTTGTTCATTATTGTTTCTTTAGATTCGTTGTGGTCTATTATCATGGATAAAGTTCTTCATCGTGAAGGAACAACATGGGTTAAAACTAAACGTTTTGCAGAATAGGAGTGTATATGAAAATAAAATACTTTAAATATTTTTGGTTTATAGTAACCCTAGGTCTATTTGTTTTTTTGATGTTTTCAGTAAGAATTAAAACCAAGACAGATATTCGTAATAGGATTTACCAACAGTGGGAGAGACACTTCGTAGTAAAAGATGGTAATGAAGCTTATATCAAAACTACAAATGATAAAGATAAGGACATTGTACTCTCGGAGTCCCAAAGTTACGGGATGCTAATAACTGTTAGAGCGGCTCAGAAAGGTCTAGCGAGTCAACAAGATTTTGAAAGACTCTACAAATATTATTTATCTCATCGTATTGAAGGAAGTCAATTGATGTCTTGGGAACAAATTGTTCAAAAGAGTTCTAAAAATGTTGACGAACACAATGCAACGGACGGAGATCTTTATATTGCTTATGCTTTAATTGAAGCCTCAAAACAGTGGCCAAGTCAGAAAGACGAGTATCAAACGCAGTCTAAGGCTATCTTGCAGGATATTCTCAAATATAATTATAATGAAAATACTGGAATCTTAACTGTTGGGAACTGGGCAAACAGAGATTCAAAGTATTATAATCTAATGAGAACATCTGATGCTTTACCAAAGCAATTCCAATCATTTTATGAAGTTACTAAAGATAAAAAATGGTTGAGTATTAGCGATAAGATGTTAAGCAGTCTGGAAACAATTAGTTCTCAAACAGAAACCGGATTAATTCCAGATTTTATCTGGGTTGACCAATCGGGAGTTCGTAATGTTAAGCCTCATACTATCTCCTCCCAGTTTGACTCTACTTATTCTTATAACGCTTGTCGTCTTCCATACAATCTTACACAAAGTAACGATGAAAAGAGTCAGAGAGTCCTCAGTAAGCTATTGGATTTCTTCATGACACAGAAGAATATTTTTTCTAATTATAATTTAGATGGTAATTTTTTAGATGACCATCAGGCTGCATGTTTTAAAGCACCAATTGCTCTTGCAGCTGATAAAGATTCAGGATATTTGAAATTGGTTCAGCAAAATAAAATTGTTTTTATGCAGAACCTACCAGTAAATAATTATTATGATTCTGCAATTATTACTTTGGTTACCATGGAATTTTTTTAAATTATCATTATAGTATTTAGTTTGAATAGAAGAATACTTTAAGTAAATTTGAAGGTATACTATTGAGCTATTAATATGAGATGGTGATTGTATTCTTTTTCAGTATTTAAGAACGTTAATTGATAAAAGTCTTTTAAATAGCTAGAGTATTAAGAAAAATTACAAAGTAGTTATTAATCACGAATAACTTAGAAACTTCCCTAAAGCTGTTCTCTAGAAACAGATATTAAGGGAAGTTTTTTGATTGTATATGATAAATGTTTAGAACTGTCTCACCCTCTTTTTATGTTTTAGCTTAGCTTTCTATGGTATAATAGTACCATGACTATTATTAATCAATTCGTCACTTTGGCGAGTCACCTTGTATTTATAGGATTGAGCTACCAAATGCTGATTAGCCTCTTTGATTGGGCGAAGATTATCAAAAATCCAATTGAAAATACTGGAAAATTGAAACTCTTTTTGCTCTTTATCAGTATTGCCTTAGGCTATCTTATCAGCTCCTTTGTTCTGTCGGTTTTAGCTTTTGGACAGAATATGGCTAGCTCGATTTCTTAAATTAGTGATTTTAAAAGACTTTTGATATAATACAAAAAGATGAAAATGACCCTTGAAAGGAATCCTTATGGATAAAATTATTGTGCAGGGTGGCAACACTCGATTAAGTGGTGAGGTTGTCATTGAAGGTGCTAAAAACGCTGTCCTTCCTTTGTTGGCGGCGACTATCTTGGCCTCGGAAGGTCAAACAACCTTAACTAATGTTCCAATCTTGTCAGATGTTTACACGATGAATAATGTTGTTCGTGGTTTAGATATTGCTGTAGACTTTGACGAGGAAAACAATACCGTTGTCGTTGATGCTAGTGGAGAAATTCTCGATCAAGCACCATATGAGTATGTTAGCAAGATGCGTGCGTCAATCGTAGTTCTTGGACCTATTCTTGCTCGTAATGGTCATGCTAAGGTCTCAATGCCTGGCGGTTGTACGATTGGTAGTCGTCCAATCGACCTCCACCTCAAAGGTTTAGAAGCAATGGGTGCTAAAATTACCCAAGTTGGTGGTGACATTACTGCGACAGCAGAAAACCTTAAAGGTGCAACTATTTATATGGACTTCCCATCTGTTGGTGCCACTCAAAACCTTATGATGGCAGCAACTTTGGCTGATGGTGTTACAACCATTGAAAATGCTGCGCGTGAACCAGAAATTGTTGACTTGGCCCTTCTTCTTAACGAGATGGGAGCAGACGTTAAAGGTGCTGGAACTGAAACACTCGTGATTAAAGGTGTTAAAGCTCTCCATGGTACTAAACATGCAGTTGTTCAGGACCGTATTGAAGCAGGTACCTTTATGGTAGCAGCGGCCATGACTTCTGGAGATGTCCTCATCAAAGATGCTATCTGGGAACATAACCGTCCTTTGATTTCAAAATTATTGGAAATGGGTGTCGATGTTAAGGAAGAAGAAGGCGGCATTCGTGTTAAATCTGATGTTTCTCAATTGAAACCAGTAACCGTTAAAACTCTACCTCACCCAGGTTTCCCAACTGACATGCAGGCTCAATTTACAGCACTTATGGCAGTGGTAAACGGGGAATCAACCATGATTGAAACTGTTTTTGAGAATCGCTTCCAACACTTGGAAGAAATGCGTCGTATGGGACTTCATTCAGAAATCCTTCGTGATACGGCTATGATTCACGGTGGTTTGCCACTTCAAGGTGCTCAAGTTATGTCTACTGACCTTCGAGCTTCGGCAGCACTTATTCTTACAGGAATGGTAGCTGAAGGAACAACGACTGTTGGTAAATTGACACACTTGGATCGTGGTTACTATCAATTCCATGAGAAACTAGCTAAACTAGGAGCAAATATTTCACGTGTAAGTGAGGCTTAGTATGGAAACAGGTAAAGGCTATGTTTTTCGTCAATTATTACTTGTTTTAAGTGTGTGTATGATTGGCCTTGCTTTTCTAGCTATCGGTTTGATGGTTGGCTATGCTGTTTTAGGAGAGGGCAAGGATCCGATAAGCATCTTAAAACCAGAAACTTGGCAGGCAATTGTTGCTAAATTTACAGGAAAATAAAAGGGAGTGGGAAGTAATCCCGCTCCTTTAGTCATGACATTCATATAAAAGAAAGAGAACAATGGCAAAAAGAAAGACATCTTTAACAAATAAACAGAAACGTCAACTAGTCTCGTTACTAATAGCGGTCTTGATTGCAGTGTTAGGTTACATTGGAACGAGCAATAAGCTCTCACCTAACAATCCAATCAAGCAGGTAGCTAGTCTAGTCTCGGGAAAATCCAATAACTCCGCCAAATCAAACGGCTCAACAAGTGGGCAGTCTACGCCACAAGAGCAGCTCGCTGAGACGGTGATGACGAGCTCCGTCAAGAGTCAACTAGGAAACGCCATAGAATGGAATGGTGCTGGTGCCTATATTGTTAACGGTAATAAGACCAATCTTAATGCTAAGGTATCTAGTCAACCCTATGCAAATAACCAAGTCAAAACAGTTCAAGGACAAACGGTTCCTACAGTAGCTAATGCCTTGTTAAGTAAAGCGACCAGACAGTACAAAAATCGTCAAGAAACGGGGAATGGCTCAACTTCTTGGACACCAGCTGGATGGCATCAAGTTCACAATCTTTCAGGAGAGTATAGTCATGCCGTAGACCGAGGTCATTTGTTAGGTTATGCTCTAGTAGGTGGTCTCAAAGGATTTGATGCCTCAACTTCAAATCCAGAGAATATTGCTGTTCAAACTGCTTGGGCTAACCAAGCTAATAGCGAAACTTCCACAGGCCAAAATTATTATGAAAGCCTGGTACGAAAAGCTCAGGATAAAAACAAACGTGTCCGTTATCGCGTTACCCTCATTTATGAAGGAGATAACCTGATTCCATCAGGATCACATCTTGAAGCCAAGTCAGCAGATGGCTCGCTTGAGTTCAACGTCTTCGTTCCAAATGTACAACAGGGAATTACCCTAGATTATTATTCAGGTAAAGTAACGGTGAATTAACGAAACAAACGACTCCAATAGGAGTCGTTTTTAGTATCCAGAAAAACAAGAAACCCACCCGTAGGTGAGTTTTTTGTTTTATTCACTAGCTTGCTCCCATTGTTTAGAGAGGTAGCGAGAGTAGCTAGAAATAGCAAAGTTAACCACGAAATAAGCTAAAGCCACAATTCCGTATAAGGTAAAGATTTGGCTAGGTTCGTAGTAACCACCCATCAAAATCTGACTCTTACCAAACAATTCTTGTAAGGCGATAACAGAGTAAAGGAAAGAAGTATCCTTGATAACTGTTACGAATTGAGAAATGATAGATGGTAACATCTTACGAATAGCTTGTGGGAAGATGATGTAAATAAAAATTTGTTTGTTGTTAAATCCTTGAGACAAGCCGGCTTCCGTTTGGCCATGGTCGATAGAGTTCAGTCCCCCACGAATGATTTCCGCCAAGGCAGCAGAGGTAAAGACCGTGAAAGAGGTAATCCCTGCAGCAGTTGACTTGAGTTGGAAGACCAAGAAAATGATGAAAATCCAAAGCAAGTTAGGAACGTTACGGACGAACTCAACGTAGATAGAAGCTATCCAACGAAGGATAGGATTCTTTCCGTTACGCATCACCGCCAGAATTGTTCCGAACAGGGTAGATAGCACGATGATGAAGAAAGACAAGTAAAGGGTCGTCCACATCCCTTGTGCCAAGAATTTAAGGTTAGTAGCTGATAAAACTTCTGACATAGTGGATCTCCTTAGTAAGCTTTCTTATTCTCTTCTTCTTTACGACGTGCCCAAGTAGCAAGAGGGAAACACATAATAAAGTAGAGGAAGGCAGCCCCAGCAAAGGCCGGCACATAGTTAGTGGTATCATAAGCCCAGGCCTTAGCAGTGAACATGATATCTGCCCCAGAGATAATGGCAACTGTTGAAGTATTCTTAATCAAGTTAACCACTTGGTTGGTCAATGGTGGCAAGATAGTACGCACAGCTTGAGGCAAGATGATGATACGCATGGTATCAGCGTAGGTGAATCCTTGAGACAAAGCCGCTTCGGTTTGGCCTTTAGGAACCGCCTCGATACCTGTACGAATAATTTCAGAGATATAGGCTCCTGTGTAGACCCCCACACAAAGGATAGCTGTCAATGAAATTGGGATCATGACATGGCCATCAGTCAAGATTGAAATCCCATAGAAGACAACCACGAATTGCACAAGCAAGGGTGTGTTCTGGAAGATTTCGACATAAACACGTGAAATGCCACGAAGGACCTTGTTGTGAGTAGAGCTCATAGCCCCAAAGATAAGCCCAAGAAGAAGGGCAACAATCAAGGCACCAATCGAAATACCAAGAGTGTAAAAGAAACCTTTGGCAAACTGCCCAAAGTTAGCGAAGAAAGCAGCCCAACGTTCAAGAGCGAAAGGACTAGCCGTTTCAGTTAAAAGATACATAAATTCAGGACTCCTTTCTATTTATCTTCAGCCTTAGCTGGTTTCAAGTGATACTTATCGTAGAGTTTTTGAAGGCTACCATCTTTTTGCCATTTAGCAATCAAATCGTTGGTATAATCAATCAACTCTTGGTTAGACTTGCTTGAGGCAATACCGTATTCTTGTGTTTTGAAACCTTCATCAAGGATCTTGGTTTTATCACTTTCGTAACCTGACAAGATTGATTTATCACCAGCAAAAGCGTCAATACGGTAAGCATAGAGTGATACGGCTAACTCAGGATAAGATCCGAGTTGAACGTAGTCAAACTTAAGGTTATTAGCTGAAGCGTACTCTTCAACAGCAGCTTTGGCAGATGACCCTTGAGACACTCCAATAGTTTTACCGTTTAGGTCAGAAAGTTTCTTATAGCCAGATTTGGTTTGAACGAGGAAACCGATCTGGTCGTAGTAGTAAGGAGTTGACATGGCATATGAAGCCTTACGCTCATCTGTAATGGTATAAGTAGCGATAAGCATGTCAATAGTCCCGTTGTCCATAAGGGCTTCACGAGTTTGTGGGGTAACCGCTGTAAAATTCACCTTAACCTTAAGTTCTTTGGCGATTTTCTTAGCGAGGTCAATTTCTATACCTTGATAGGTATTAGTTTTGGCTGAGTAGTAACCAAAGTTTGGGACATCCTGTTTGACACCAACGTTTAGAGTCCCTTTTTTGACAATTTTTTGAATTGCAGCACTATTGAGTAGTTTACTGCTTTCATCTGCCTGACTACTTTTAGTGTTCCAGAGGAGAACTGCTACAAAAGCTATAACAGAGATAGCTAAAATGCGACTAAGTTTCTTGATTAACATAAGTCCTCCTTAGGCGTCCACTTGGACACGATCAGAGTTGTGGTCGATAATCTTAGAAAGGAATTGAACCGCACGGGGTTCAGTTGGATTGTCGAAGAAACCATCCACATCCGTAGTATCTACAAGAACTTGACCTTCGGCCATGAAAATAATACGGTCAGCCACACTACGGGCAAAGCCCATTTCGTGGGTTACGACAACCATGTTCATGCCACCTTTGGCAAGGTTTTGCATAACCGCAAGCACATCACCAATAGTCTCTGGGTCAAGGGCTGACGTTGGTTCATCAAAGAGCAAGAGTTCAGGATTCATGGCAAGACCACGGGCAATTGCGATACGTTGTTTTTGTCCACCAGAAAGC
>NZ_KV832466.1:0-4455 GCF_001837455.1 Streptococcus sp. HMSC068F04 | reverse complement strand
GATAGGTGCCAAGGTTACATTTTCAAGAACAGTTTTGTGAGGGTAGAGGTTAAAGTGTTGGAAAACCATCCCTGCTTCTTTACGAAGCTCAACCAAATCTTTGGCAGAAGCTTCCGTCACATTATGTCCGTTAACGATAAGCGTACCGTTATCAATTGATTCCAAGGCATTGATTGTACGGATAAGGGTAGATTTCCCTGATCCAGAAGGGCCCAAGAGAACCACAACTTGTCCTTTTTCAATTTCTAGATTGATGTCACGAAGTGCATGATAGTCTCCGTAGTATTTATTGACATTTTTAAATTCGATAAGTGCCATAAGAGCCTCCTAAAATTTTACATTAATATATGTAACAACAAGAGTGTATTTTACTATAGATACAGTAAAATGTCAAAAATGTTTGAAAATTCAATCATAATGTTCGTCTTTTAACCGATTACACATAGCAATGCTATCCCAAAAAACAAGGAAAGCTTGTATATCAGCTCAATATCTATAGTAGAAACTTGGTCCTTAACCTATTTTTTGGTATAATATGTTTGATACGTAAAGTTTTCTACTTTACAAATTGAATGACTTAAGAAAACCGATGAGGTGTTTATATGAAAAAAATTCTAGTAGTTGATGATGAAAGACCAATCTCGGATATCATCAAGTTTAATCTGACTAAAGAGGGTTATGAAGTTGTTACGGCTTTTGATGGTCGTGAAGCTTTGGAGCAGTTTGAAGCTGAAAAACCAGACTTGGTCATCCTGGACTTGATGTTGCCTGAACTAGATGGCTTAGAAGTTGCTAAGGAAATTCGAAAGACAAGTCACACACCAATTATCATGCTTTCCGCTAAGGATAGCGAGTTCGATAAGGTTATCGGGCTAGAAATTGGGGCGGACGACTATGTGACAAAACCATTTTCTAATCGTGAATTGTTGGCACGTATCAAAGCTCACTTGCGTCGTACAGAGACTATTGAAACAGCAGCAGAAGAAAGCTCTAACTCTGGTAAGCAGGAGATTTCAATTGGTGAGTTGATTATTGTTCCAGATGCGTTTGTTGCTAAAAAACGTGGAAATGAAGTTGAGCTCACACACCGTGAATTTGAGTTGCTTTTCCATTTGGCAACTCATATGGGACAAGTGATGACGCGTGAGCATTTGCTTGAAACTGTTTGGGGCTATGACTATTTTGGTGATGTTCGTACGGTTGACGTAACCATTCGTCGTCTCCGTGAAAAAATTGAAGATACACCTAGTCGTCCTGAATATATTTTGACGCGTCGTGGTGTTGGTTATTATATGAAGAATTATGACTAGTATTGGCTTAAATATCACAAGCTTTGAACTAGCCTTACTCTTTACGCTCCTCTTTGTGGCTTTCTACTTTATTTTTCTTGCATATCGTGATTATCGACGAGTCAAAAATATTCGAAAGTTGACCAAGAGGGTCAAGTCCTTAATGGCAGGTAACTATAACGAGGAGTTACGCTTAAAGGGTGATCCAGAGCTTTTAGAGCTAGCTGACAGCTTGAATGATTTATCGGATGTCTTTCGTTTGACGCATGAAAATCTAGCCCAGGAAAAAAACCGCTTATCATCAGTCCTTTCTTACATGAGTGATGGGGTTATTGCGACAAATCGTCGTGGTCAAATTACCATGATTAATAGCACAGCTCAGCGTTTGTTGAATCTAGATTTTGAAACAGCGACACAGATGTCCATTTTAGATTTATTAGATGGTGAAAATCCCTATACTTATAGTGAATTGCTGTCTAAGACTCCTGAAATTCATTTGTCACGTCGAGATGCTAACGATGAGTTTGTGACCCTACGCGTTAACTTTGCCCTAATTCGTAAAGAATCAGGTTTTATCTCAGGTTTGGTTGCCGTTCTTCATGATGCTACTGAGCAGGAAAAAGAAGAGCGGGAACGTCGACTTTTCGTCTCAAACGTTAGTCATGAGTTGCGTACACCTTTGACTTCTGTAAAATCCTATCTGGAGGCACTTGATGATGGAGCTCTCGATGAAGAGATTGCACCTAACTTCATCAAAGTTTCTTTGGATGAGACCAATCGTATGATGCGAATGATTTCTGACCTCTTGGCATTGTCACGTATTGACAATAAGAGTACCCAACTTGACGTTGAGATGACCAATTTCACGGCCTTCATGACCTATATCTTGAATCGTTTTGATCAGATTAAAAGTCAAGAAACCAATACAGGTAAAACTTACGAAATCATTCGCGATTATCCGGTAAACTCAATTTGGGTGGAGATTGATACAGATAAGATGACCCAGGTCGTGGATAATATTCTTAATAATGCCATCAAGTATTCGCCTGATGGTGGTAAGATTACAGTGTCTATGAAGACAACTGACTCACAGTTGATTGTTTCTATTTCTGACCAAGGTTTGGGTATTCCTAAGAAAGATTTGCCTTTGATTTTCGACCGTTTTTACCGTGTTGATAAGGCCAGAAGTCGTGCCCAAGGTGGAACTGGTCTAGGCTTGTCCATTGCAAAAGAAATCATTAAACAACATAAGGGCTTTATTTGGGCTAAAAGTGAGTATGGTAAGGGTTCAACTTTTACAATTGTGCTTCCATATGACAAGGATGCCATGATGGTTGATGAATGGGAGATGTAGTAAAAATGACCTCAGATTTAGGGTTTAAATATAGTATTTTGGCTTCAGGGTCAACTGGTAATTCCTTTTATTTGGAAACTCCAGAGAAGAAGATTCTTGTAGATGCTGGTTTGTCTGGTAAGAAAATCACAAGTTTGCTAGCTGAGATTGATCGTGATCCGAGTGATTTGGATGCTATCTTAGTAACGCATGAACACAAGGATCACATCCATGGTGTAGGCGTTTTAGCTCGTAAATATGGTATGGATATCTACGCCAACGAGAAAACCTGGCAGATTATGGATAGTAAAAATATGCTTGGCAAGATTGATAATAGCCAGAAACATGTTTTTTCTCGTGATAAGCTTCTGACCTTTGGAGACATTGATATTGAGTCTTTTGGAGTTAGTCACGACGCTATTGATCCACAGTTCTATCGCTTTATGAAAGATGGAAAGAGTTTCGTCATGTTGACGGATACGGGTTACGTTTCTGATCGTATGGCAGGTATTATTGAGAATGCCGATGGCTATCTGATTGAGTCCAATCATGATGTTGAAATCCTTAGAGCAGGTTCATATCCTTGGTCAACCAAGCAACGTATCCTCTCTGATCAAGGTCACTTGTGTAATGAAGATGGAGCGGATGCTATGATTCGTACCATCGGTAATAAAACTAAAAAGATCTACTTGGGTCACCTTTCCAAAGAAAATAATATCAAGGAGTTGGCCCACATGACGATGGAAAATCAGTTGGCACGTGCTGACTTTGGTGTTGGAACAGACTTCAAGGTTTATGATACCTCACCAGATACAGCGACTCCACTGACAGATATTTAAAAATAGCAGAAGAGCTGCACTAATGCGTTTAGTGCAGCTTTTTAAAAGGAATGTATTTATGAAAGTTGTTTATCTCTCTTTAGGGTTTGTCTCGCTCGGTTTAGGCATTCTAGGAATTCCTCTTCCCATTTTACCGACGACTCCCTTTCTACTTTTAGCCATCGCTTGCTTTGCTAGAAGTTCTAAACGTTTTGAGAAATGGTTATATAATACTAAGCTATATCAAAGTTATGTAGCAGATTTTCGAGAAAACAAATCGATTGCCAAGGAACGAAAGAAAAAAATTATTATCCAAATCTATGTTCTGATGGGAATTTCAATCTTTTTTGCTCCAATTATTTGGGTGAAAATTGGGCTCTTTTGCCTGACAGTCTTTATCACTTATTATCTCTTTAAGGTTATTCCTGATAAAGACTAAGCTATCATCAAAAAATGAGACTTCCAAGATGGAAGATACAAAAATTAATTAGCACTATAATTTCTGTAGTGGGTTGAACTATTGCAGAGATTATAGTGCTTTTTGAGTGTACACAAAAAGTCCCATAAGAACTATAATGAAAAGCGACCAAACCATCATTAGGAGGAACTTATGAGACTTATTAAGAATACTACAGAATTAATCGGAATTTAAAGAACCTAACATCATTATTTCTCTTGTTTTTGAAACTGATACTCACATCGAGATTCGTGCAAAACTTAATTGCCTTGCACCACTTTATTATCATTACCAAGGAAAGATGAGAAAATATGACTTTCAAAGCCCTTCCTAAACTCTTCTCGAACAAGTTGGGACTCCAACACTACTACGTCTTAAGGAACGCTGTTCCCAGTGTAAAGGATGTAAGAGAGTAACTGTAGCAGAGACATTCAGTTGAAGAGCAAACCACCCGCAAGATGATCTACCCTTAAAAAAGTTAGACAGAAAATGGCTCTTTGGCAAAATGATGAAATAATTTTGCCAATGTTTTTATCTTACGAAAACCACTAGCTGTGC
>NZ_KV832465.1:0-21195 GCF_001837455.1 Streptococcus sp. HMSC068F04 | reverse complement strand
ACCACCCGTTAGACGGGTGGTTATGATTAGTCTTTTTTAGCTGGTTTGCCTTCAAGTTTGTGACCCAAGTCAATGAGGTATTGCTTGAGGTCATCTTTAATTTGAGGATGTTTAAGCGCATAATCGATAGACGTTTTCATGAATCCGAATTTGTCACCGACATCATAACGGTCTCCAGTAAATTCGCGAGCAAAGACGCGTTGTGTCTTGTTAAGCGTATCGATAGCATCAGTCAATTGGACTTCGTTTCCAGCACCTGGTTCTTGAGTTTCCAAAATACCGAAAATTTCAGGTGTTAGAAGGTAACGTCCGATGATAGCAAGATCACTTGGTGCATCCTCTGGATTTGGTTTTTCAACGAAAGTTTCAACGCTATAACGTCCATTTTCGCCTTCGCCTTGAGGGGCGATGACACCATAAGAAGAAACTTCTTCGTGTGGTACAGGCATAACTGCAATGGTTGATGCGTGTGTTTCCTCATAATCGTTAATGAGCTGTTTAGTCAATGGTACAGCTTTATCGTTAGTGATATCCATAAGGTCATCACCAAGCATAACAACAAATGGCTCATTCCCGACAAATGCTTTAGCTTGAAGAACAGCATCTCCAAGGCCACGTGGGTGGCTTTGGCGGATAAAGTGGAGGTTAATAGCAGTAGTGTCATTAACCAATTTCAACAGGTCTGTCTTACCTTTTTGTTCCAAGTTATATTCTAACTCGAAGTTTGAATCAAAGTGGTCTTCGATAGAACGTTTTGATTTACCAGTCACCACCAAGATATCTTCGATACCTGATTTGAGGGCTTCTTCAACGATAAATTGAATAGTTGGTTTGTCAACGATTGGCAACATTTCTTTGGCCAAGGCTTTAGTAGCTGGTAAAAAGCGTGTTCCGAGTCCTGCAGCGGGGATGATAGCTTTTCTAACTTTTTGATTCTTCATGAGAACTCCTTAGATTTTATTTTTTATCCCATTCATTTTCAGAGCGCAATTCATTGGACATCATATTGAGAATAGATTCCTTAATATCAGCACCCTCATAGATAGACTTGTAGATTGCTGTTGTAATTGGCATGTAGACGCCGAGTTCTTGGGCGATTTCGTAGGCAACCTTTGTGGTTGAAATACCTTCGATAACCATTCCCATGTTACGTTCAATGTCTTCTAGTTTTTCTCCACGACCGAGCGCATCCCCAGCACGCCAGTTACGTGAATGGATAGAAGTTCCTGTAACAATAAGGTCACCAACCCCAGATAGACCGCTGTAAGTCAAAGGATCAGCCCCAAGTTTCACACCAAGACGAGTAATTTCCGCAAGTCCACGAGTAATAACGGCTGCTTTGGCATTGTCCCCATAACCCATACCGTGGAGGGCACCAGCACCTACCGCGATAATGTTTTTAAGAGCACCAGCTGTTTCAACACCAATCACATCTGAATTGGTGTAGAGGCGGAAGTAGCTATTGCTGAAAATACCTTGGACATAGCGTGCCGCTTCAAGATCCTTAGATGCTGCTGTAATCAAAGTGATATCGCGAACGATAGTTTCTTCAGCATGGCTTGGACCAGATACGACAACAATCTCACTACGAAGTTCCTTAGGGATCTCTTCTTCAAGGATTGTTGAAAGACGTTCGTGTGTTCCAGGTTCCAAACCTTTGGAAGCATGCATGACAACAACTTCGTGGTCCAAAAGTTCAGCAACTTGCTTAGCAACTAAGCGAGTGACCTTGGTTGGAACAACAAAGAGAACAGCGTCGACACCATCTAGGGCTTCAGATAGCTCTTTGTAGGCTTTAATGTTTTCATCCAAAACCACATCCTTGAAGTAGCGGGTATTGGTGTGGTTCTCGTTAATTTCATCAATTTGTTCAGGGATGTTTCCCCAAATACGGACCTCGTGTCCGTTGTCGTTGAGTACCTGAGCAAGGGCAGTTCCCCATGAACCAGGGCCCAAGACAGCGATTTTTTGTTTTTTCATCATTAGGTCTCCCTTTAGGTCCTTTCTAACAAAGTAGAAAAAGACTGTATTCTTTCTCATTATAACATAAGAAAAGCATGTTTGTCTTGTACTCTCTGTTAGGAGGGCTGATGGCTATTTATTTTTTCAGCCAATTTTGGGCAATGTAGCCCCCAATGAGAGCAGCCATGAGCGTTCCTCCAATCAGGATTAAGACATGACTGGCTGTAAAGGGAACCATAACTTGATTTACATAATCTTGAGTTTTCCCTTTGGCTAGGAGCTGTGCGATATAGGCTTTGGGCGCGAGCCACATGGTGATAATGGGTGCTAAGTTCCCTAGGGAAAAGATCATATAGGAAAGTAAATTAAGTTTACTATTCTCATAGTTCCCTTTCTTAGCTAGAAAGTCAGCGACAAGGCCAGCTAGAAAGCTAGGAAGAAAGGCTAGAACAAAGTGCCCAGAGGCAAAGAAGAAGAGGGACATAAAGATACCCAGACAGGTAATTGCTCCAAATTGTTTTGTCTTTCTGATAAGCCCCAAGTAGACCCAGCCTGCAAAGATAGCCGCTAAAGCAGGCGTATGATACATATTTTTGACTTTGTAAAAGATTAAATCAATAGCCACTGCAAGGGCTAGGCAAATAAAATACAGTAGAATAGCTAGGCTGGTTTGTTTGATGAATGTTTTTTGACGCATGTGGTCTCCTAATCAATGTGAGGTGTTTTAGTTTTATTGAGCCAAGAGTATGCCAAACCAATGAAAATACCTCCGCCAATCCAGTTACCGAAGAAAACGACTACCCACTGACGTAGAATATTTGCCAAAGTGAAATTATCTACAGCGTCACGCACACCGTTGAAACCGAGCAACATGAAAGAAGCAAAGTTCGCAATCAAGTGTTCATTAATCAAAAATACAAACATAAAGATAGCTGATAGCGCAATGAAAATTTTAGCAGATTCTTCTTTGAGGAGCATGTAGCCCAAGATGGCAATATTAACGAACATATTAGCTGTAATACCTTCTGTAAAGTTCATCCAATCTGTTTTTCCAAGCTTGGTTGAGACAGCAGTAACTAAGAAACTCTTGTCAGTCAAATGTTGGAAAGAGAAGGATTGGTTGAAGAACCAGGCCAAGATAAGGGCACCGACAAAGTTAAAGAAGGTACAGTAGAGGAGGATGGTACACATCTTGCTCCATTTGATTTTACCATAATAGGCACCACTGGTCAGGAACATCATGTTTGAAGTAGCCAACTCTCCATTGAATATGAGAACGAAGACCAGTCCGATGGCAAAGATAAAGGCGAAGACAAAACGAGAAAGGGCTGGGATACCTGTAGCGATAACATCCGCACCAATAATTCCTACAGCAGTTGACATGGAAAGATAAGCTCCTGCAAGCATAGAACGCAAGGCATAGCGCCCCAGACTTTCGTCAAAGAGAGCTTCTTTTTTAGCACAAGCAGCGAATACTTTTTCTTGAAATTGAGACATAGGTTTACCTCTAAAATGTGTGGTTTGGAGCATGGCAAATGCGCAAGCTCGAGTGAAAATGAATCTAAGATGACCATGAAAAAAAGTCAGGACAGTTGTCCCAACTTTTCCAAGTCTTAATATGAGGATGCTCCAGATGTTGCATCTGCGGCTGGGGCTGCGTCGCCACCATGACCACCCGCATCTGATGCACCAGATGTGGCGTCGCTACCGCCATGACTAGCTGCAGCTGGTGCAAAAGGACCGCTTCCTCCGACAAGGCGTTGACCAGTTGTTTCGAGATACCAGTCAAGCCATGGTTTAAAGTTAAAGACGATTTCATTGATTCCTGCATAAGAACCATCATCATAGTACATAGCCTGATAGTTATGCGTATTGATAACTCCTTCAGGTGACCCTGGAACAATCGTACGAACATATTCTTGGTTACCATTACGAAGTGTACCGATAACCCATTCTACATTTTTCATACGAGCTGGTGGAAGTGAGCCGTGAACAGTTGACATACGGCTACCAGATTGAGGTGGCACACGTTTGGCAAACATAGTGTCAGGATCTTGATGGGCGTTATTGTAGTAGAGGAACTGGTTATTATCATCGGCATAGGTCAATTCAAACGGCATGGCCTTGAGGAACATGTCAATTTGATTAACTGTCAAAATACCGTGATCCAATTTCACGTAGGTATCACCAGATACCGCACCAGTGATTTCAGCTACTTTTTCTACCCATTCAGGATCATCAGGGTCAACCTCAGTAACAGTTGTAGCGATTGGGTTGTTACAATCCAAGTCTTCAGGTTCAATTGGTTTTGGTTTTTTCAATTTAGAAACCACTCCTACATATTGGATGAAATTATCTAAGCATTGTTCAAGGAAGTTAATAGTGCCTTCGTTAGTAATGTTCCCCTCAAGGTCAAAGGCTTCTTTAGCCTTTCCAAGCAAGAATTCATTACCTGGAAGTGTATAGGCATTGACACCAGGTGCTTCAAGGATTTTACGCAAATGCACTTGGGCACGTGAAGTCCCTTGGTCGTAGTATGAAGCACCAACAATCATTACAGGCTTGTTTTCAAATGGGTGCACTTCGAATGAGAGCCACTCCAAAACTGATTTAAGTGCTGCAGAGATAGTGTGGTTATGTTCAGGTGTTGCAATGATAACACCATCAGCGCGTGTAATTTTGTTATTAAGTAAGCGAAGTTGGAAGCTTTCATCCCATTTTTCATCTTGGTTAAACATAGGAACTTCATCAATTTCCAAAACTTCAAGTTCAAATTTTATTTTAAAATGTCTTCTGATAAATTCGAGCAGTTTACGGTTATATGATTGGTCATAATTTGCTCCAACGAGTCCAACAAATTTCATAGTTTCTATTCTCCTGTCCTATAGGCTTTCCCAGTCGAAGTCTTCAGCTTCTTTGTGTAGCAACTCTGTAGCATGTGAGAGTTTACCAGTAATTTTGACGTAGAGACGGAAGTCATCGAAAATAGCATCTAGTTTTTTGATGACATCAAGGTCGACTAAATCACCATTGCTATCAAAAGCTTGTAGGGAGTGTGAGAGTAAGAATTCGTCTGGAAGCACATTAGCTTTGATTTCTGGAGCATTCAAGATTTGACGAAGTTGTAACTGTGCACGAGAAGCCCCGAGTGTTCCGTAAGATGCTCCTGTAATCATAACTGGCTTATTCAAAAGAGGGAAAACACCGTATGAAACCCAAGCTAAAGCGTTCATGAGAACGGCAGGAATTGAGTGGTCATACTCAGGTGTTCCAATAATAACACCATCAGCCTCATCGATTTTTTTAACGATTTCAAGGACACTTTCTGGCAATTGTTTGTTAGCGGGTTTGTTAAAGACAGGAAGGTCTTTGATTTCAACAAGTTCGATGTCTGCCTTATCTGCAAAATGTTTCTGAATATATTGCAATAATTGTCTATTAGTTGAACGTTTTGAATTCGTACCAACAAGTCCGATGAATTTCATGACAATTCTCCTTAAAAGTATTATATCTAGTACTATGTTAGCGTTTTCCTGGTTAAAAGTCAATCTTCGTTTAATGAGAAAGTGATTAGACTATTACCTTTGTCATCTTATTTCGAATAGATTATAATAGGATAGATTTAAAAGTCTGAAGCTAGCATGGCTAGTTTATACAAATACTAGTCAATAGATGTATTGAAAGGAAAAATAATGACAAAAATTCGTGGATTTGAACTCGTATCAACGTATAACAATCAGGAATTGCTTCCAAAACGTGAGACAGCTCATGCTGCAGGTTATGACTTAAAGGTGGCAGAGAACACTGTCATTGCTCCTGGGGAAATTGTTCTCGTCCCAACAGGTGTTAAGGCTTACATGCAACCTGGTGAGGTCCTCTATCTCTATGACCGTTCGTCAAACCCTCGTAAAAAAGGTCTGGTCTTGATCAACTCAGTTGGCGTTATTGACGGCGATTACTATGGAAATCCAGGAAATGAAGGTCATATCTTCGCCCAGATGAAAAATATTACTGATCAGCCCGTGACTCTTGAAGTTGGCGAACGCATCGTTCAAGGTGTCTTTATGCCCTTCTTGATTGTAGATGGGGACGAAGCTGATGGTGTTCGTACAGGTGGTTTTGGATCGACAGGAAAATAGAGGAAGCAAAGTGGCAGATTATTTGTTAGTAATCGATATGCAGTCAGATTATGTTGCTGTAGGAAAAGCATATCATGAAGAACTGATTGTAGCTGTAAATGACAAAATTGCTACCTATCCGAGCGACCGAGTTATCTATATTCTCAATCGTTTTTTCTGGGAGAGAAAAGATAGAAAGAAGAAATTTGCGACCGGCTTGCTGCTTGTACCTTCTCGTATCTTTGAGAAGCGTCGGGCTTCTTGTTTCACCAATCTGGATTTAAAAGATTTTTTAGAGGGAAATGGTGCTAAAAGCATAGAGTTTATAGGGGTAGATGGCAATGGCTGTGTTAAGGCTTCCGTTTTAGCGGCTCTCAAGGAGAATTATCAGGTTTCCGTCGATTTGTCCGCTGTCGGAGTTGCCAACCAGAAGAAATTTCAAAAAACATTGCATAAGTGGCACTCTGCTGGAGTAAGCGTAGAAGGAGAATTATCATAGCTAAGAAAAAATCAACTTTTGTTTGTCGAGAATGTGGCTACAATTCACCCAAATATCTAGGGCGTTGCCCCAACTGTTCTTCTTGGTCCTCTTTTGAGGAGGAAGTTGAGGTGCAGGAGGTAAAAAATGCTCGTGTCAGTTTAACGGGTGAAAAGTCCAAACCTACTAAATTAAAAGAAGTCTCTTCAATTAATTATGCCCGCATAAAGACTGACATGGATGAGTTTAACCGTGTTCTAGGTGGCGGTGTGGTTCCGGGTAGCCTGGTTCTTATTGGAGGAGATCCAGGGATAGGGAAATCAACTCTTCTCTTACAAGTGTCAACACAGCTGGCTAACAAGGGAACTGTCCTCTATGTTTCTGGGGAAGAATCTGCCGAGCAAATCAAATTGCGGAGCGAACGTTTAGGTGATATTGATAACGAATTTTATCTTTATGCTGAGACCAATATGCAAGCCGTTCGTAGCCAAGTGGAGGCTATAAAACCCGATTTCCTCATTATCGACTCTATTCAGACCATCATGAGTCCAGAGATTTCTGGCGTTCAAGGCTCTGTATCTCAGGTTCGTGAAGTTACTGCTGAACTCATGCAGATTGCCAAAACCAATAACATTGCCACATTTATTGTTGGGCATGTGACCAAGGAGGGACAGTTGGCTGGACCACGTATGTTGGAACACATGGTGGATACTGTGCTCTATTTTGAGGGTGAACGTCATCATACCTTCCGTATTTTACGAGCAGTCAAAAACCGTTTTGGTTCAACTAATGAGATTGGGATTTTTGAGATGCAGTCTGGTGGTTTGGTAGAAGTGCTAAATCCTAGCCAAGTTTTCTTAGAGGAACGCCTAGACGGAGCCACAGGTTCTGCCATTGTTGTAACAATGGAAGGTAGCAGACCTATCTTAGCTGAAGTTCAAGCCTTGGTGACCCCAACCGTCTTTGGTAATGCTAAGCGGACAACAACGGGACTGGATTTTAACCGCGTCAGCCTCATTATGGCTGTTTTAGAGAAACGTTGTGGCCTTCTTCTCCAAAATCAAGATGCTTATTTAAAATCAGCTGGTGGTGTCAAATTGGACGAGCCGGCTATTGACCTTGCTGTTGCCGTTGCCATTGCTTCTAGTTACAAGGAGCTTCCAACCAATCCACAAGAAGCCTTTATAGGAGAAATTGGCTTGACCGGAGAGATACGCCGAGTAACTCGCATTGAACAGCGTATTAATGAAGCTGCTAAACTAGGTTTTACTAAGATTTATGCTCCCAAAAATTCTCTGCACGGCATGAAAATTCCAGAAGGTATCCAGGTGGTTGGCGTTACGACAGTGGGAGAAGTACTCAAAAAAGTCTTTTCTTAAAAAAGTGATAAAAAAGCCAACTTGAAAACGTTTGCAAAATTATATCTCCAATGCTATACTTTTCCTAAGGATAGGGAGGTATTTATTATGCAATTTTTCACAGACAGCAACATGCAATTCCCTTTGGTAGAGCTATCTCTCAATCAAGGTGAAACGGTCTTTATCCAGCGGGGCAGTATGGTGTATCACACACCTAATGTGACGCTGAGTACTAAATTAAATGCCAGTGGTTCAGGTCTGGGCCGCTTTGTAAAAGCCGTTGGGCGTTCAATGGTTTCGGGTGAAAGTAGCTTTATTACTCAGGTTGTCTCACAGTCCAATAATGGTTATATAGCCTTGGCCCCTGATTCTCCAGGTCAGGTCATTCCCCTTTATTTGGGAGAAAAGCAGTACCGACTTAATGATGGTGCCTTTCTAGCATTGGATGGAACGGCCTACTATACGATGGAGCTCCAGTCTGTTGGTAAGGCTCTTTTTGGTGGGCAAGGAGGTTTCTTTGTGATGACAACCCAAGGTCAAGGGACACTCTTGGCGAATGCCTACGGTTCTATTAAAAAAATTGAGCTAAACAACCAAGAAGTGACTATTGATAATGCCCATGTCGTTGCCTGGAGCCAGACACTAGATTACGATATTCACTTGGAAAATGGTTTCTGGCAGTCTATTGGGACAGGAGAGGGTGTTGTGAATACCTTTAGAGGAACAGGTGAAATTTATGTTCAAAGTCTCAATCTTCAAACCTTTGCAGGCTTACTTAATAGATACTTACCAAAACGTTCATAATATAAATTGAAGGAGGGTGGATGCTTGTTAGCATCTATTCTCCTTTTTATATTGCAAACTCAATAGCTGACAAGTTAATAAAAAGATGATAATATAGTGTGTAAATAATTTGATAGTCAAATTATTTTCTTCATTAGAAAGTGAGTTATTATGTCTTATTTTGAAAACTTTCTCAATGCCAACAAAGCCTATGTTGACCTCCACGGGACAGCCCATCTTCCCTTGAAACCAAAGACTAAGGTGGCTATTGTGACTTGTATGGATTCACGCCTTCACGTTGCTCAGGCCTTGGGGTTGGCCCTAGGTGACGCTCATATTTTGCGTAATGCGGGTGGTCGTGTAACGGAAGATATGATTCGTTCTTTGGTCATTTCTCAACAACAGATGGGGACACGAGAAATCGTAGTTCTTCACCATACAGATTGTGGTGCTCAGACCTTTAAGAACGATGAGTTTACCGCCTATCTCAATAAGGAACTTGGTGTTGATGTGTCTGATCAAGATTTTCTTCCATTCACAGATGTAGAAGAGAGTGTTCGTGAAGATATGGCGATTCTTCGTCAGTCACCGCTTATTCCTGAGGATGTTATCATCTCTGGTGCGGTTTATGATGTAGATACTGGTCGAATGACTCAAGTTCATCCCTAATACCGAAAAATTAAGCAGGCATGATTGCCTGCTTTTTTCATGGTTTGACATAAAAAACTCAGCATAAAATATAAATGCTGAGTTAATCTAGTTTTTAAGAAACGATAAAAATAAGAATCACGGTCCCCAAATAGAAAAGACTAGTGATAAAAAAGCTTATACGCCAGAACAACTTAAGAAAACGTTTAAACTTGAAAGATTGTGTTTTTCTTAGCATCTGAATCGTGATAATGATAGCCGCCAAGGATAATAAGATGGTGATGTAAGGCAAAAAGCTATGGGTAAAGAAACGGGCTGACACAGCAACCACCTCAATAAAATAAAGTGGGAAGGTAAGGTCAGCAAAATTAAGCCCAAGGTATTTTAAACTAAAGAATCGGTGGATAATAAAAGCAAAGATAGGTGTTAAAATCAAAAATGCTATAGCAAAGAATTTATATAGAATCATAAGTCTATTTTACCTCGAAAAGGCCTTTATGTAAATTTTTTCCTAAACTTAATAAGAAATTCTTGCATCTAAAAAGAATTTCTGTATAATAGATAAGGTATGTAAAAACATACTTGTGGGAGGTAACAAAACTTACTTACCGCCAAAACCACAATAGGAGGAAATTACAAAATGGCTAAAAAAGTCGAAAACATCGTAAAACTTCAGATTCCTGCTGGTAAAGCGACTCCAGCTCCACCAGTTGGACCAGCTCTTGGTCAAGCCGGAATCAACATCATGGGATTCACTAAAGAGTTTAACGCTCGTACAGCTGACCAAGCTGGTATGATCATCCCAGTTGTTATCTCTGTGTATGAAGATAAATCATTTGATTTCATCACTAAAACACCACCAGCTGCTGTTCTTTTGAAAAAAGCTGCAGGTGTTGAAAAAGGTTCAGGTACTCCAAACTCAGTTAAAGTTGCTTCAGTAACTCGTGCACAAGTACAAGAAATTGCTGAAACTAAAATGCCTGACTTGAACGCTGCAAACATCGAATCAGCTATGCGTATGATCGAAGGTACTGCACGTTCAATGGGATTCACTGTTACTGACTAATTCAGTTAACAAGAAAACCACAGACGTCGTCTCACTTCGCTGAGTGACGTGGAAGATGAAAGTCGTTATGACCACATTACACAAGGAGAAATAATTAACATGGCTAAAAAAAGCAAACAAATGCGTGCTGCTCTTGAGAAAATTGACAGCACAAAAGCTTACAGCGTAGAAGAAGCTGTAGCTCTTGCACAAGAAACTAACTTTGCAAAATTCGATGCTACTGTTGAAGTATCATACAACCTTAACATCGACGTTAAGAAAGCTGACCAACAAATCCGTGGTGCAATGGTATTGCCAAACGGTACTGGTAAAACTCAACGCGTTCTTGTATTTGCTCGTGGTGCTAAAGCTGAAGAAGCTAAAGCAGCAGGTGCTGACTTCGTTGGTGAAGATGAACTCGTTGCTAAAATCAACGGTGGATGGCTTGACTTTGACGTTGTTGTTGCAACACCAGATATGATGGCAATCGTTGGTCGTCTTGGACGTGTCCTTGGACCACGTAACTTGATGCCAAACCCTAAAACTGGTACAGTAACTATGGACGTTGCTAAAGCAGTTGAAGAGTCTAAAGGTGGTAAAATCACTTACCGTGCTGATAAAGCAGGTAACGTACAAGCTATCATCGGTAAAGTTTCATTCGAAACTGAAAAATTGGTTGAAAACTTCAAAGCATTTAACGATGCAATCCAAAAAGCTAAACCAGCTACAGCGAAAGGTACTTACATCACAAACCTTTCAATCACTACTACACAAGGTGCTGGTATCAAAGTTGATCCTAACTCATTGTAAGAGTAGTAGAAACCTATCTTCGGATAGGTTTTTTTCTTACTCTGGACACGAAATTTGAGTAGAAAATAAAAAATATTCAGAAAGTAGTGTTGCTTTTTCGAATTTATGGTATAATTTAAGCGTATACACATAATTATTGATTTTTGAACTTTTTACGTTGCGAATTTAAGGAGGCAATGAATGAAAAAGAGTAAGGTATTTTTACTGGCAGCCGTAGGCCTGTTATCTGTAGGTGTTTTAACGGCTTGCTCGTCATCAAGTAAGACGTCTGGTAAGACTTATAATTATGTCTATGGTAGTGACCCTGCAACCTTGGACTATCTTGCTACAAACAAGAAAAATATGACTACAGCTGTTAGTAACGGTGTTGATGGTTTGTTTGAAAATGACCAATATGGGAATTTAAAACCTTCTGTCGCTGAAGACTGGTCTGTTTCTCAAGATGGTTTGACATATACTTACAAGATTCGTAAGGGACTTAAATGGTACACTTCAGATGGCGAAGAATATGCCAATGTAACAGCTAAGGACTTTGTAACAGGTCTTAAGCATGCTGCGGATACAAATTCTGAAGCGATTTATTTGCTACAAAACTCAGTTAAGGGCTTGAATGATTACCTTTCAGGTGCCAACAAGGACTTTTCAAATGTAGGTATCAAGGCTGTTGATGATTACACCTTGCAATATACACTTAGTCAACCAGAACCTTACTGGAATTCAAAATTGACTTACTCTGTTACTTGGCCTGTTAATGGAGACTTCTTGAAATCTAAAGGTAAAGATTTTGGTAAGTCAACAGACCCAACATCTATCCTTTATAACGGTCCATACCTTCTTAAGGCTTTGACAACGAAGTCATCTATTGAGTTCACCAAGAATGAAAACTATTGGGATAAGGATCACGTCTATTTTGATAATATCAAATTGACTTATGATGATGGATCAGACCAAGAGTCTTTGGAACGCAACTTTACAGATGGTGTATACAACTTAGCACGTCTATTCCCAACAAGTTCTAACTATTCCAAAGTTGAAAAACAGTACAAAGATAATATTTTCTATACGCAACCTGGATCAGCTGTAGAAGGTGTTGGTATTAATATTGATCGTCAAACTTATGGTCATACATCTAAAGAAAATGACCAGCAAAAGACATCAACTAAGACAGCTCTTCTCAATAAGGATTTCCGTCAATCATTAGGTTTTGCTATTGACCGTACAAATTACGCCGCACAACTTAATGGTAAGGAAGGTGGAAGTACTGCCGTCCGTAATATCTTTGTTAAACCAGACTTTGTTCAAGCAGATGGTAAGGACTTCGGAACAATGGTAATGGATCAACTTCCAGCTTATGGTGATGAGTGGTCTGGTGTGAATCTTGCAGATAGTCAAGACGGTCTTTATAACCCAGAAAAAGCTAAGGCTGAATTTGCTAAAGCTAAGGAAGCCCTTCAAGCAGAAGGAGTTCAGTTCCCAATTCATTTGGATGTCCCTGTTAATCAATCAAGTAAAATTACTGTGAATCAGGTACAATCAATTAAACAGTCTGTTGAATCTGCTCTTGGAAAAGACAATGTTGTGCTTGATATTCACCAATTGTCGGCTGATGATTTTAACAACATCACTTACTCTGCATCAAATGCAGCTGCAGAAGATTGGGACTTGTCAGTGGGTGTGGCTTGGGACCCTGATTACCTTGACCCTTCAACTTATCTTGATGTCTTGAAAACGACAAGTAGCGAAAATACTAAATCCTTCATGGGTTATGACGATCCAAATAGTCAAGCAGTTCAAAAAGTAGGTCTTAAAGAATATGACCAATTGGTTGAAGATGCCTCTAAGGAAACAACAGACTTGAAGGTTCGTTATGAAAAATATGCAAAAGCTCAAGCATGGTTGACAGATAGTGCCCTCTATCTTCCAACAACTACTTATAACGGTGCAGCTGCTGTAATTTCTCGTATTAAGCCATTCTCAGGAGCTTATGCTCAAGCTGGTGATAAAGGTTCTTCATACTACTTCAAGTATCTTAAATCTCAAGATGATATTGTAACTAAAAAACAATACGACTCAGCTTATAAAGATTGGCTTAAAGAAAGAGCGAAATCTAATGACAAAGCTCAAAAAGATCTTGCCAAACACGTTAAGTAATCTATTGAAAACGTCTACCTTTAGGTAGTCGTTTTTTTAACAAAATTTCTCGAACCACCCTAGATTGTGATATAATAAGAAAGATTGGTACTCGCTTCTAGATTTTTATTTGGAAAGTTTGGGGGGATAGAGTTGCCTACTGGTACTTATCATCTTAAGTTAGTCCTAAGAAAGGGACTTTAGGCTCAATAGGTATCCAAAGACTGAAGAATGAAACATAAAAAGGAGATTTATCTTGGCTAAAGATATCCGCGTTCGTTACGCACCAAGTCCAACAGGGCTTCTACACATTGGTAATGCTCGTACAGCATTGTTTAACTACCTTTATGCACGTCATCATGGTGGTACATTCATTATCCGTATTGAAGATACTGACCGTAAACGTCACGTTGAAGATGGTGAGCGTTCACAGCTTGATAACTTGCGTTGGTTGGGAATTGACTGGGATGAAAGTCCTGAGACACACGAAAACTATCGTCAATCAGAGCGTTTGCCACTTTACCAAAAATATATTGATCAACTTTTGGCAGAAGGTAAAGCCTATAAGTCATATGTCACTGAAGAAGAGTTGGCTGCAGAGCGCGAACGTCAAGAAGCGGCTGGTGAAACTCCTCGTTACATTAACGAGTTCCTTGGCATGACTGAAGAAGAAAAAGCTGCCTACATCGCAGAACGTGAAGCAGCAGGTATTGTACCTACAGTTCGTTTGGCGGTTAATGAGTCAGGAATTTATAAATGGCATGATATCGTTAAGGGAGATATCGAATTTGAAGGTGGTAATATCGGTGGTGACTGGGTTATCCAGAAGAAAGATGGTTACCCAACTTACAACTTTGCGGTAGTTGTTGATGATCACGATATGCAAATTTCACACGTTATCCGTGGAGATGACCATATTGCCAATACACCAAAACAACTCATGGTTTATGAAGCTCTTGGTTGGGAAGCTCCTGAGTTTGGACACATGACTCTTATCATCAATTCTGAAACTGGTAAGAAGTTGTCTAAACGTGATACTAACACCCTTCAATTTATCGAAGATTACCGTAAAAAAGGTTACCTTCCAGAAGCAGTCTTTAACTTCATTGCTCTTCTTGGTTGGAATCCTGGCGGTGAAGACGAAATCTTTTCTCGTGAAGAACTCATTAAACTTTTTGATGAAAACCGTCTAAGCAAGTCACCAGCGGCCTTTGACCAGAAGAAATTGGATTGGATGAGTAACGACTACATTAAGAATGCAGATTTCGATAAGGTCTTTGCTCTTTGCAAACCTTTCTTGGAAGAAGCTGGTCGTTTGACAGATAAAGCTGAGAAATTAGTGGAACTCTATAAACCACAAATGACAGCTGCAGAAGAAATTGTCCCTCTTACAAATCTCTTCTTTGAAGATTTCCCAGAATTGACAGAGGCTGAAAAAGAAGTTATGGCTGGTGAAACAGTACCAACAGTACTTAAAGCCTTTAAAGCCAAACTCGAAGCTATGTCTGATGATGAGTTTGTTGTTGAAAACATTTTCCCACAAATTAAGGCTGTTCAAAAAGAAACAGGAATCAAAGGGAAAAATCTCTTCATGCCAATCCGTATTGCTGTTTCAGGAGAAATGCACGGTCCAGAATTGCCAGATACTATTTTCTTGCTCGGTCGTGAAAAATCAATCAAACATATTGATCAAGTTCTTGCAACACTATAAAAACAACCCCAACAATCGTTGGGGTTTCGAATGCACATAAGCGATATGTCAATGATTATATGATAATTGCTAAGTCTACTTTTGTAATATAATGATGATATTTCGTAATCATATCATCATTTTCAAAACTTTAAATTAGTTTTATAATAGATTGGTAATAAAAATTAGGGAGGAGTGAGCATTATGAGAAGATTTGGTTGGTATTTCTACTATGTTATTGGCATGTACCCATAAAAATAGGTAATGAGTCAGTTAAAGAGCTTAGTTTTTCTAAGCTCTTTTTTATGTTTATGAAAAGTAGGGGACATGTGGGATTGTCTGATGTTAGATTGTTCTCAATCAGGAAAAAATAGCTTTATATTTTTAGCTTTTTCTAATAGGAGTGATGCTAAATTATATATTTATGTTACAATAAAGTAGGTTGATTTTTGAAAGGAAGGGGGAGTCTAGAGATGATTGTTTTGTTTACGGTTCTACGTCTATTGGCTATTTTAATTGTTAGTCACGATATGTCAGGTTTGCTCAAAACTTGGAAGAGTAAATGCTGGTTTATCGCAGGGAGTCTCTTGCTCTCTCTATTTGTTGGAGGCATTACAGGGTCGCTCTTAGCACTTTTGTTCTGCTATCTTTTCTTAAATAAAATATCAAGTAGTGAAAAGAATTCTTTTCTTTTCACCTTTTTGCCGTGGGTTTTTGTTGAAGTCACCTCGAAACTGCTTCAACTTTACTTTTTCCCATGGATTTTTCAAATTAATTACTTACAGGTCAAGGACACCCCAGTACTCATTGCTTTGTCTTATCTCTTGATTTACCCAATTTTTCATCTGATTGTCAAAGTGTTCTTTATTGACTTTGGTGCTCTCAATGTTATGGGAAATAACCATACTTACCAAGTTAGACAACGCTTATTGGTTGGGGTGACTCTGGCTTATATTATTTTATCTTTAATTATTTTCTATGCCAGTAATATCTTTCCTTACTCAGGTCTCTTTATTTATTTAGCAGGTAGTATTACGATTGTCTACTCCATTCTCTTTATTTTGCTCTTTGCTCAGCTTAATATCTATTCTAAGAAAAGAGTGAAGGACCAGTTGACCGAAGAAATGGCTAGACACGAGGAAAGTTTAGAAGAATATAGCCACCGTTTAGAAAAACTCTATAATGATATTTCTCAGGTGAAGAAGGATTATCTCGAAGGGCTTAAAACAATGGAGGTTAGTATCCAACGACGAGACTTACCTGCTTTGAAACAAGAGTATGCAGAACTTTTAGAAAAATCTGGAAATAGCTTAACTTTGTCAAATTATGAATTGTCACGCTTAATCAACTTAGAAATCACATCTCTCAAGAGTCTCTTTTCTGCTAAAGTGCTTGAGGCTGAGAACTTAGGAATTAAGGTCAATTTGGAGTTGCCAGATGTTATATCGTCAACTCAGATAGAGGCCTTAGATTTGGTTGTGATTTCTTCTGTCTTCTTAAACAATGCTATTGAGTCGGCAGTGGATTCTGAAGATCCTACTTTAACCATATCCTTCTTTAAAAATCAAGGTTATCTTATCTTGGTTATTGACAATACAACCAGAGAAGAACGTATTCCTGTGTCAAGGATTTTTGATGAAGGGGTTTCTAGTAAAGGAGAAGGCCGAGGACTTGGTCTGTCTAAGGTTGCAGATATACTTAATCGCTATCCAAAAGTAAATCTTGAGACTCGTAGTTGTGACCATCATTTTACACAGGTACTCTCTTTTCAGGATAGTTGATAAATCAAAGATAATATTTGTAGAGGATAGGGAAAATAGAAAGGGGAAAAGCATATGCAACTTGTGATTGACGGCCTTATTGCTTTGGTTGTTGTCGTTTCACATCTTGTGATTTTAGCTAGAATGGCTTATCTAGATGTTTTTACTTACAGTTACATTCCTTATGTAATCGTAGTAACTGCCGTTAAGTGGTTAGCCAAGGTGCTATGGCAAATTGATATTCCAGATGCGATTTATCTCCTAGTCTTTATTTTTCTTGAAAAACCTCAGGCTCTACGAGAAGAAAAGTATTTTTGTGCTTTCTTTGCCCCTGTCTTTTGGACTCTGATTACAAGCTTCTTTAGTTTTTATTTTTTCCGAGTTTTCTTTAATAAGCCGGTCGAATTGGTTCCAAACCATTTAGGAATCTTGGTTGTAGATAGTGTTGTTCTTCCCTTCTTTCTAGGCTTGCAAAAAATGTTCGGTTTAGATAGCTTTTTTAAGGAACCATATCAGGACTTGCAGGATAAATATAAGAGTATGCTCTTGCAAGTTGATCATATTTTAATTATCAGTTATCTGCTTATTCTCTTTAAACGGGAGATTTTCTCCTTGCTTCTGAGTCAGACCTATCTCCCAGGTTACCCTCAAATTTATATTTGGGTTGGTTTCCTTATACACATGTATATTCTTGTTCGCTTTGTTTCTTATGGTAAAGACGTACGTGATAGCAAAATTCTCAGAGAACAAGAGGAGCACTTGAGGAGTCTGGAAGCTTATAATGAAAAAATCGAAACTGCCTATAAGAGTGTACGCTCATTTAAACATGATTATGAAAATATACTCATTAGTATGCAGACAAGTATTGATAGTGGGGATTTTGACCTTATTGAACAAACCTATCAGGATATTTTGAAAAAGGCTGGTCAAGAACTCGTTGAGGAAGATGACGAAACTGTCTCTTGAGTGTAAACAGGAAATATTATCATGAACTTACAGCTTTGGACCATGGTATCACTTGAAAATAGTATTATTCAGATTATTAGTTTTCATATTACCTGGTTTATTTATAAAAAACTAACAAGGAGCACTCTAGCTTACTGGAAAGTATTTTGTTTAAGTCTCTTAGGTATAGTGGTATCATTTGGTAAAGGTGATGGCTTCTATTATCAAGTTGTTATCTTTCTAGCTTTGGCCTTAAAGGAACGGCGGGAGCATCGTTTGACGCTCTGGGCAAGCCTCTTTTTTGGGGCTTTCTCGGTTCTCTTTACTGATTTATTTGCGACTTTTACACCATATTATGTATTCAGTAACTTATTTACAAATATGAGCTTGGTTGAGATTCAAGAAAATTTCTTCCTAAATTTGCTATCTTATGTGATGATTTATCCTTTTTTTCTCTATGTCAATTATCTATCAAGTTCAGATATTGACAAGATTAAGGAGCTGATTTATTCCCATGGTCGTGAGCGTTTATTGATTGCGGTTGATTTGACCTTTGCACTCTACATTACTTGTAGTATTCTTTTGGTATCTACAGGTAGTGATGTGAGAGGGCCAATTTTTATTGCAATGGCGGTTTATCTCCTAATGGTAACAACCTTGAACCGCTATTCTCATAAATTTGTCAGAGAACGTAGTAAGGAAGCTGTGGAGACCTATGTCTATAACTTGGAAGTCTATAATAAGCATATTGAGGATCTTTTTACAAAAGTAAAACCTATTGAAAAAGATTTTGAGAGTCTTTTGGTAGCTCTTGAGACTCCTCTGGCTAAAAATCAATTGTCAGAGGTTTTATCCGTTTATCATGAGCATTTGAACCATCTTAAACTTGATAATTTGGATTTAAATGATAAGTTGGCTCCTTTGTTCGAGATTCCTTATCCGGTATTAAGAAGTTGGATTGTAAACCAAGTTATTCCTTTGGAACAAAAAGGTGTCACAGTTAGGTTGGATGTCAATGTTGATGCTTATCCTAATAATTTAAATGTTGCAGTTCTTATTAGAGTTTTAGAACGTTGCATGAACTTAGCTGAAAAACTTTGGGCCAAGGAGCCGGAGACAGATATTGGTTTCCTTATTCAACAGAATGAGGATGGCAATCTCAGCTTTATTCTTGAGAATACCAACCAGGAAGCTAATCCGAAACTTGACGATAGTCTGGTTGTTAGTCGAGATTTTGCCCAGTTTTGCTGGTCAAACGGTATCGGTTTAACAAATAAAAAAGAATTATTTAAAACCTATCAAATTGTCACGGTAATACCATAATTGTAGGAAGGAGGAAGGTAGCTATGCTAGGTAACGTCATTTTTCAAATTTTGATGTTTGTCATTATTTGGGATATCTATTTACGTATTGGTGGACAAAACACTAATCTTAAAAATCGTATACTTTATTTGTTATTTGATGTTGCTCTATGCATTTGGGGACAACTCATTGGACGCTATATAGGCATAGTACCTCCCTTAGTAGCCATTGTAACATTGACATTTAGCTACCAACTGAATAAAAGTGTAACTTCTGTAGAGCGCTTTTTTCTAGGTTTTTACCCAGTGGTACTAGTCGATTTGGCAAGACGTTTTTTGGCTACTTTCTTCTTTCCGCCGATACTTGGCATAACTGTTGATACTTTAAACACTAATATTTGGTGGTCTATGGTACCACTTTCCTTCGTCATGTTGACGGTTAGAATAGTAGATTTTATTTTACGTCTAGATTTTACAGATATATTGAAAGTTGCTGCCCAACAAGAAAAAAAGAACCGTCTGGGTTTGGTCAACATGCTTCTTTTGCTTTATTATTTAGTTATCTTTTTGGTGTCGACATTTGATACTTATTTTCCAGAGTTACATCTTGAGGGTAGGTTTCGTTTACCATTGGTAGTGGGATATCTCTACTTACTCCTCTTTGTACTAGGAGCTGTGAACCAGTTCGCTAAGGAAAAAATAGAGCAGGATTTAGCGATGAAGCAAGCCAACTATCTTGATGATTTGAAGCGTGAGAATACTAGGGTAGAAGGTTTGTATAGAGACTTGATGCATGTTCGCTCTAACTATAATTTTCTGCTTAATAATCTGAGAGATATCGAAAGAACAGGAGATATTCGTTCTTACAAAAAAGATTTGGTTGATCTTTATGTGTATCGAGATCAGTACCGCCTCTCTACTCATGTTACAGATTTGGATAATATCCAAAACTCAAGTATTCATAGTCTACTTTCATCAAAGTATCATGAAGCTCAGATGTATCAACTCAACATTCATGCAGAAATTCCTGATCCAGTGATTCATAGCTATCTAACTGACTTAGATTTAGCAGTTGTTTTAGGTCATCTTATGAATAATGCTATTGATGGTGCTCGCAAAGCCCACGAGGGCTTTATTTGTATTGCCTATTTTGATGAAGAGGGCTGCCAGAGTTTTATTGTTGAAAGTGCAATTTCAGATGAAAAAGCTTTACTTTCAATGATGGCATCTCAAATTCCTATCAATGGGGGGGACGCAGGTATAAATGCTGTTCAAGATATCTTGGAACGTTATCCGAATACATCCTTCTCTGTTCGAAGTCAGAAACATAAAATGATGCAAATACTAGAAATGAGGCCCTAATATGAATATATATATTTTAGAAGATGATTTGATGCAACAAACACGTATTAGTGATATCATCAGAGAATTGGTTTCAGAGGGTGCGTTTTCTGTACGAAAACTTGAAGTTTTTTCTAAACCACATAAACTATTGTCCAGCATCAACGAGAAGGGGAACCATCAGATTTTTCTTTTGGATATTGATATTGATGGCAATCGAAAGAAGGGGTTAGAAGTTGCCTCTGAAATTCGTCAACAAGATGCTAATGCGGTTATTATTTTTGTAACAACTCACTCAGAATTTGCTCCAATTAGTTTTAAGTATAAGGTTTCCGCACTTGATTTTATTGAAAAGACAGTCTCTAATGTGGAATTCAAACAACAATTGAAACAAACCTTGACTTTTGTAAATCAAAAAATTGGAGATGTGGACGATGATGAGATGTTTGTGTTTGAAACTGCTCAGTCTAGAATACAAGTTCCGATGCGAGATATTTATTATTTTGCGACAGCTGCAACTCCTCATAAGGTAATGTTAATTACTAAAACAGAGCGCCTGGAGTTTTATGCTAATCTTGGAGATATTACTTCGGTGAATAAAATACTCTTTTCATGTCACCGCTCCTTTTTAGTTAATCTGGATAATATTGCCCGTATTGATAAGACGCAACTGATGATTTATTTTGAGAATGGTGATTCATGTCCGGTTTCTCGCTTGAAAATGAAGGCCCTACTTAAAAAATGGTCAGAGGTAAGAAATCATTAGTGGGAGTGACTAAATCAGACTTTTAAATTTGGCTCTATAATTTCTGTAGTGGGTAAAACC